>JAPUKJ010000146.1 GCA_027295705.1 Ignavibacteria bacterium
TGCCACGGGGTTATTCATTACATATGAGAGAATCTTGCACTCCATTCGTGGCGGTGGCAGAGGAATCGTCTGTGAAAATGAGTGATTTTATATTTTGGAAGAGAGCGGGCGCGAATGTGAATTGTGGGTGAGGAGAGGACAGATTTTCTTTCAACACTTCTTATTCTGGGCCTATTGAATCGCAAGACCTAAACTTAATTTGACCTAGAATAGGCCTATGGAAAAAGAACAAGATACAACTTTACTAAAGTCAATTCTTGGGTCAATTCGTGCGCGTCTATTAGACCAGACACGACGTAACCGCCTACTTAATTACAAAGAGTCCGCTAGGGATATTACTATCATCGACGAAATGCCAGACCAGGTATTTTGGCACCTAGTCACAGAGAGTAAATTTTTTATTTTTAACCCTCAGCCTGATGATGAAGACACGCAAATTGGTTTGCACGAAATCGATAATTCGTTGCAACGGAAACTGCCCGAAAGTGCTAAACATGGGGAGCCTATCAAACGGCACTACACTGATAATCGATTACAGACACTGTTAAAGAACAAAGACTTAGAGCGTCGATTGAGGAAGCTCTACACCGACCACCGTACTATTATTGAGGAAACAGGCGCCAACAGTCTGCATTTAGCCATTGGTTTCCTAAGCTGGCACGAAAGTGGTGGTGATGCCACACCCTTTCTCTCCCCTCTTATTCTACTTCCTGTACGGCTTGAGAAGGAGAGGGGTTTTGGAAGCGCAGTTTATAAACTAGTGTTCGGCGATGAGGCTTTGGATACAAACTATTCGTTGTATGAGAGACTGAAGCACGACTTTGACATCACATTGCCTCTACTGAGGGATGAGCAAACCCCCGAGGAGTATCTGAGATTAGTTGAAAACGCGATTGCTCGATTTAAGCGCGACAATTGGGAGGTCGTCCGCGAGATGTCCCTTGGTTTGTTTCGTTTTTATAAGCAAGTTATGTGGCATGACCTGGATCCGTCATATTGGCCTAAAGGTTTGCTGCTTAAGAATTCAACTCTGCAACGGGTTTTATTAGGAGCGCGAAGCGATGAGCAACCACCTGGACAATTAACCCACCTATACAATGAGGATGAACCCAATAAGACCGAGAGTCTTCCCCGACTTACGCTATTGCGCGATGCGGACTCTTCTCAATATGCAGCTTTGATTGATGCTATTAAGACAACGGAAGGGAATAGCCTGGTTGTTGAAGGGCCCCCTGGCACCGGTAAATCGCAAACTATTACAAATTAAATCGGGGTAGCTCTCGAAAAAGGGCTTACAGTCTTATTCGTTGCGGAAAAGATGGTAGCCCTCGATGTTGTTTATAAGCGACTTGAAGAAGCCCGTCTTGGAGTTTTTTGTCTCCAGCTGCATGGTCTAAAAACTAATAAGAAGGAACTTCTCAGTGAGATTGTCCGTCGGAACAACCTAAAAGTGTCAACACCCGCGCAAATTGAAGTGCGTAAGCAGAATCTTCAGCACACCAAACAAGACCTGATTGAGGTGTCAAGTGCCTTGTCCAAATTAGTCGGACCGGAGCAGATCCCGTTGCATAACCTAATCTGGAGGGTCGAGTATTTACGTCAAGAATTACCACAGGGGTTTAAGGCATTCGAGACGAAAAACGCAGAAGGGCTTGACCTTGGATCGTTTACAACTTTAAAAATTCTGTTTAGTGATCTCGGAAAAGAATGGACCGCTATCCCCGCAACAGCTCGTCAGTGTTGGCATGGTTTTATACCGATCAACTATGAGGAATCTGAACAGGCAACTATCCTCGATCTGATCGACCAAGGTCAAAACACTGTTCAAACGATATCGAAATGGTTCGATGCAAAACAAATATCGGACACAGTCCCCAGTCTTCGCGAGGTCTCCCGGCTGATAAAACTTGGCGCCTTAAACATGGAAGTTGCAATCCCGCCTTTCCCACCCGAGGCCGATCAAAATATAGCCTATACAGTAATAAATGCCAACATCCTGCCGGCCTTTAGGGATTTGCTTGATAAGGTAATCGACTATCAACAAGTTGTTGCGGCAGTTAACAGGGTTTTTGACTACTATTCGCATGATTCTAGCAGCCATGCCGAACAATTGAATGAGCACGTTAAGAAAACAGTAAAAACGGTTTGTAATCCTGAAACGGCGATTGCGGACCTTCCAAATGAAAAACAACTGATTGACCAAATAATTCTAGACATCGAATCCCTCCCCGAGTTAGGAAAGCCTGTAACTACAATGATAAACCGTAATTGTCGTACCCTTGGCGATTACGAGAAACTTACCGACCAGGCGAAGGAGCTCACTACGGGGCCGATCGAACTGTTACTGCACGCCAACCCCATTCATGCAAGTGCCGTATGTAGTACGTATCTTAAGAATGCTAAAAAACAATACGTATCGCTAAAGCAAGAAGAAGAGAACAATCTCCGGCTTTTTTACATAGCCGACATCACCGACACGAAAGCTTTGCGGGAGGCGTATAACAACATCCGCAGAAATAGAGACCGCAGGTTTGCTTTATTACGGCCCAGTTATCGACATGCAAGAAAGTACATTCGTAACTTGATGTCTGACCGGCGAGTTTTTTCCCGAAGGCCGGAGTTCATTAGCACCCTTGAGCTGCTTGATCTCCATTGCCAACGACGGCAGCAGTTCGCCGAAAATCGCGATTTCCAAGCCGCGTTGGGAAACCTTTTTAAAGGCATGGAAACGGATTGGGAGGTGCTTGAAAACATTGTTATTTTCTCACGCCGACTTAGCGAACGTGTTGGACGTGATCTGGCACAGAAAATATTGTCAGATTGGAGCATACATGTAGAAGTGATGGAGGAGGTCATCCATAAGGTAAAACAGATCATTGAAGCAACTCGGAGATATGCGTCAAGTCATTGCCTGCCTCAGATGATCTGGCAACGCCCTACTGATAAGATTACAGATGCTCTTCGATCTTCAGCTGAGACTATCAAGGCTGCGATAAACACCAATCTCCAAAAATGGTGCAACCCGAATTCCACCCTAGGGGAAGCAATTCAATCGGTGACTGACTACTACATTGCCAAGAAGAAGGAGCAAGGAATCCAAGCGCATGAAGAGTTCGATCGTCTTCTTCGCTCGCACTGGAACAAGAGCGCCACTCATATGCACCCACTTGAGTCCACATATGGCTGGATAAATGACAGGCTGAAGATTGAAGGTATAAATTTGGAGTTATTGCGTTGGTTAATACTACCTCCAGGAATACTTGAACGAGAGCGATTATCTGAACTCGTAAATCAAGCAAAAAGTCTCAGTGCTATGCTGTCGCGTCAATACGACAGCCTCAAGCAATATGGCGAGGTCAACGAAGTCGAATGGTACGGTGGTCGCAATGCAACATTGGGTGAATTTGAACATAAACTCAGTAACTGCATTGAGACACTCTCAAGTCTCCCTTTGCTACTTCGTTGGAGGACAATTTACCAGCAAGTTTGCGATTTTGGTTACAAGGAGCTAGCCGATTCAGTTTCGTTGGAGGAACTCGTGGGTAACCAGTGCAAAAGTGCTTACGAATTTTCGGTATATGAAGCTTTACTCAAAAAACGAATTTCTTCCGAGCCGAAATTAGCCCGTTTCGGCAAAGTCAGCTACGAAAATCTTCGTGAGAGATTCTCGAAATTAGACAAGGAAATACTCAAAACTAATGCCCAAATTATTTCAGCAAAGCTATGTGATCGACGTGTCCCAGAGGGAGTGGGTTACGGTCCGATCAAGGACTATACACAGAAACGGTTGCTTTTGCACGAGTCCAGTAAGAAACGGCATCACCTTCCAATTCGGCAGTTGATCAAGAGAACATGCGAGGCCTTGGTGAGTCTCAAACCATGTTTTCTAATGTCGCCCCTTTCCGTGGCCCAGTATCTAGTACCAGGAAGAATCAAATTCGACTTGGTTGTTATGGATGAAGCCTCGCAGTTACGTCCCGAGGATGCACTCGGTGCCATTGCTCGAGCGAGAAAAGCGATTATAGTCGGTGATCCCAAGCAACTTCCTCCGACAACCTTTTTCGATACTGCTATAGCAGAAGAGGAAGATACTGACGAAACTGTGGTTACTGACACCGAGTCGATTTTGGATGTTTGTCTTAAACAATTCCCGTTTCGTCGTCTTCGGTGGCATTATCGGTCAAGACATGAGGCTTTGATTCAATTTTCCAATCAGCAGTTCTACGAAGACAATCTTATCATCTTTCCCTCGCCCCGGCGAGGTTCACGGGAATACGGAGTTCACTATACACTGGTGGACAAACCTTCATACCGGAACGGGCGAAACCGTGGCGAAGCGGAAGTAGTGGTTGAAAACATTATTCATCATTTTCAGCGCCACCCCAAGAAGAGCCTAGGCGTAGCCGCATTTAACCGACGGCAAGCGGAAGAAATAGAGCTCCTCCTTGAAAGACGGCAAAGCGGAGATCCATCCATAGATGACGTCATCACCCGGCATGAAGCAGAAGAACCGCTTTTCATTAAAAATCTAGAGAATGTTCAGGGTGACGAGCGGGATGTTATCTTTATTTCCACAACATATGGGCCGGAGAAAATAGGAGGCCCCGTTTATCAGCGATTTGGCCCTTTGAACTCGGATGTTGGGTGGCGCCGGCTCAACGTAATTGTAACGCGCGCACGGGACCGCGTTGAAGTCTTTTCATCGTTGCGACCTACTGATATTCGAATTGGCGATAACGCCCGCCGAGGTGTTCGTGCCCTAAGGAACTATCTAGAATATGCATCATCAGGGCGAGTCTCGGAACACGGGACCAAAACGAGGAAAGAGCCTGACAGTGAATTCGAGGAGGCGGTCTCAAATTTATTACAAAACATGGGGTATCAAACAGAACCTCAAGTTGGTGTTGCCGGATTTTTTATTGATATCGGTGTGCTTCATCCAAACCGTCCAGGAGAATATTTGATGGGGATTGAGTGTGATGGAGCCACTTA
>JAPUKJ010000147.1 GCA_027295705.1 Ignavibacteria bacterium
GTAGTCTTAAGACAAGATGTTGGATATGAATTGAACTGGAGAATTAGAAGCAGAGAGGCATCCAGCTTTGTGCACACCAAAGTGTTCACCTCAGAACTAGGGTTTGTGGAAAACCACGAAAGAATCCTGCCACGCTTGATAAAAGGGGATCGATTAAGTAACAGACATCGAGAACAGCAGTCATCGCACTGCAGCGATCTTTTGGCAAGCTCTTACAAACGCAGACCATCAGTCAAACAGAAATGATTTCCTTCATAATCTTCGGTCTAGAGATCTACAAAAACAGAGATCAGGTTGACCGTCTCACGTCTATCAAAGAATTGTCCTCGCTCTTCGAATCCCCGGCGGAACGTATACGCTACGCGCAAACCATGGTTGTTTCGCTCAAAGAGCTTGACGCCAATCTGATAACTTTGGATGCTTCCCCACGATACTTCTTCCTTGATCTTTATGTCCAGAGCACCGTAAAGCTGGGCGTAATCTGTCAGCAAGAAATTTCCGAATTCCGTTCCGAACTGGACGAGCCATTGTTTGCGTTGCACCGGAGCGGAGTTATAGTTGTAGCCAGTGCTAGCATACACATGGCCCCCCATCAATGGGATGTCATGGACAACAGCCAGCGAGACATAGTCACGTACATATTGAATCGACTTCTCGCCAAGCCGTTCTATTCCGTCATCAGCAAAATGTCCACTAACATGCCCCAACGCCACACGCAATACCAGAGCGGAGAAACGAACGTCGATTGGGAAGTCGACTCTATAGTCAACAGTGTGCACAATGAGATGACCAGGCGATTTGATTAATCGACTAAACACAGTGGCAGCAACGCTCACTTGCATTTCAGTTTGTCGAACAGCAAGCTGGATAACCGGTACTGAGCCCCCAACGGCCCCGATCCAGTCACGATTATCTGTTACGTTCGAAAGCGAAAACTGGTGCTCTAAGCCATCCGCGACAAAAGGCGGAAAAATCTTTTTGCCGGGGAAAAAATCAACATCCGGGATCTGACCTTGAGAGTGCGCTTCGTAGCAGCAAATAACAATGGCGAATACAAAAAACTTGACACGTTGTGTACCAAGCACAATTCGATCTCCACCAAACTTAGTATAGCGTTCTTTGTGTGAAACTAAATGTTGTGAGTCGCAGCCATCGTTTTGGCTAAGGGGCTTTTTTTTGCGCAGGTTAAGTGGTTGGAATTAGGACTTGAGATTGAGATTTGTACCGCTCCACGTAATGGACGATGGCATCCAAGTCAATCATTTGGATACATTCAAGGTTATAAGGGCACTCGTGCTTCCAACAGGGTGAGCATTCCAACCCTTCTGGTATGAGCTTTTCCCCCCTTTCGAGCAAATCAACCTCCGTCCAGCAGCTGACTCCAAACCACACAATGACATATTTCTTGAGCCCAATAGCCGCATGCATTCCAAATGAATCCCCTGAGATGATAACATCGCAAATATTGATGTAACAAAGACCGCGTCGGACCCCTTCCGTAGTCGGCGTGTTGATCACCTTTCTTCCCACTTGGCGGGCTATTTCGGCATTGCGTTCAGTGTCTTCCGGCCCACCCACAAGTGCTAATCGGAGCCCCGGGATTTTTGAAATCCGCTTTATCAGAGTTACGTGTTGATCAACGGTCATTTTCTTGTTCGGATACAAGGTTGAACAACCAGTGTTGAACCCAACCACTACATCCTCATCTCGGATCCCTTGTTCTTCCTTGTAGGCAAGGCAAAACGCCGCCTCCTCTGAAGTCAGGTTCAGCATGTATTCGTCCCTCTTATATTGGAGCTTGAGGGTTTCGCATAGGATTTGTGAAGCAGGTTTCTGATTGACTCTGAACTTCACGTTGTCGTCAAGTCCCAGGATGTAGTTCTCCAAAGCCTCACTATTCAATGGGACAATCACGCCGTTTTCGTTCAAACCGAAACCGAGTTTCTCTTTTGCTTTGGCACCCATTGTGAACGCGCACGAACGTTGCGACTTGTCTACGTTCATTACAACATCGAATTTCATCTGCTGCAGAATCAGCCAACTCTCCGGCTCCCAAATATAGACTTTGTCAATGTATGCGTTACCGTCCAGAAGTGGAGCTGCATTACGTAGGGTAATCCAAGTCACATAACTCTCAGGATACTTACGTTTAATGGCTGGAAGAAGGCTAGTCGTAACGAGGACATTTCCCATTGCGTCCAAGTTTACTATGAGAATTGTTGTGCCGATAGGATCGAGGTCTACGCATTCTTCATAACAGTGAGTATCGGGAAAGCAGGGTTTGTAACCTGTGAAATGCTTGCAGTCAGGGATTGTAAGCTGCGGTTTTCTTGATCTCGTCTTTTTCTTAGCTTTTGTCATGCCGTGATCTTGGTCTCCTTCAAGAGATGCTCAACACTGGACAGTACAGAATCAACCGACAATTCCAGCATACACGGGTGGCCTATTGGACACTTTGTGAGGTTACAGCCAAGGCAGTCAAGAGATTCATTGCGCACAATCGTGTGTGGAGTCTTATACGGGCCTTGCAGTTTGGGATTTGTCGGTCCGAAGATACCAACTATGGGTGTTCCCACTGCAGCCGCGATGTGCATCGGGCCGGCATCGTTGCTGATTACAATTGCAGACCTTTTCAGAAGTGCCCCAAGCTGAGGCAACGTTGTTGCAGGCGGTATGAATGCTTCGTTCCTCATCAGAGATTGAAGCCTCTCAACATCAGACAATTGACCGGGACCCCAGGTAAGCATAACAAATGCATTATGGTACTCGATGAGTCTGTCCGCCAGTTCTGCAAACCTATCAATCCCCCACCGTTTGGTGTACCAACCACCTCCAGTGCTAAACGCGACAAGAATTTTACCGGCGCATTGTGCACCAGGAAA
>JAPUKJ010000148.1 GCA_027295705.1 Ignavibacteria bacterium
AAAGCTGTGTTATATAAAGCCATTTTTAGTTCATGCCCCGTTCGCGTCGGATGGGCTTCTTTGAGGAGCGCCAGAGCACCAACCACATGTGGACAAGCCATCGAAGTTCCACTCTTCAACCCATAATTGCCGCTAAGGACTGCCGATCTCACACTTACCCCGGGTGCGGAGGCCTCCGGCTTAATATCCAGCGAGGGAACCCCAGTGATGCATTGACTGATGACCGGTCCCCGGCTGCTAAAGCTTGCGATTGGATAGCTTGGATTGTTGCCATCAACAGCGCCGGTTGCCCAGAAATGAACCTCGTCCATGTTTACGTTCTTGGGTGTCGTAATTGTGGAAGTTCCAGGTCCACTATTCCCTGCTGAGAAAACAACGGCGATTCCTACAGCCTCGACGGCGGCAATGACATTAATGTAGGGATTCTGTGCCGGGTCACACTGAGTTGACCCTGTAATGTTGGGATCCCACCAAGAATTGCCGATGGCAATCGGCATATCGTCGATTGTACCTGCGTTGCTGTCAGGATCCATCGCCCACTGAAAAGCTGCAATTGAAAATGATGTGTGGGTACCTGGGGCGCAGAGTGTTTTGGCTGCAATCCACTCTGCCCTAATAGCCACGCCGATTGTATCATTCGTTGCCGGTTCCAGTCCAGCCATTGTACCAATTGTGTGGGACCCATGGCTGTCGCAATCGGTGGGGAAGGTTGTATTGGTGTTCGGGTCAAACCATGCTTGCCAGGTCGGTACGTGAGTCCCTCGCCATTTGTAATTGAACGCCGGGTGATTTCCATCCACACCCGTGTCAATGTTCATCACGATCACACCGTCACCCGTGAATCCTGCTTCCCACATTTTGTGAGCATTGATTGCTCGAAGGCCGGGTTCCACTCCGTTGGGAATACTTCTGGAAGGAGTAGCAGAGACCGGTCTATCTCTCTCGAGTACCCCATCAAGTTGCAGAAAGGCAACATCAGTTCTCTCACTCAACTGAAACAGTAGTGACGGCGCCGCCTCCACGACAATCATATTTGCGACCCATAGGCCATAAAATTCAGCCACTTCATCAGAGGATTTAGATGCCAAGAATGAGAAAATGGCATCCTGTGTCTCTCGTGCCTTTTCCCTCAGTGTTGTGATCACTATGTATGCCCGTTCGTGCACTGTTGCTTTCTGCGCATAGAGTTGTTGGTCCAACCTCGCAATATCAACCTGATCTTCAAGCATGATGAGTGCACGGGCCGTTGTGTTGTTCTTGATGGCCTCATCGATGGCATCCATCAAGGGAACCGAAATCTTGTGCTGAGAAAAAACCGAGGTAGAACAAAAGGACAACAGAAAAATAATTAACCAACGTCTTCTCATTTGGACTCTTTTGAGGTCGTCTTAACTACGAGATCAGATGAACAAGAACTTCGCAATGAGAACGGAAGTACTGCAGGTAGATGCCTATTTGCTCATGCAAGAACGGAACAACAAAGGTACGCGATTGCTCAGCAGGGGAGGTATCTTAAGGGGTCTTCAGAAAAGTACTATATACAACATACGAAGATGAACGTGAACTGTCAAGTGAATGAATCTAGCGTTTTCCATCTGCTATTGTAGAAGCAACATGCGCTTCGCATCCGACAACGTTTCACCGTTATTGTTGACGGAGGACAGACGGTGATCTGATTTTCTTCGGGTAAGTGGCTGCGAACCTCAGGCCCTTGAAAGGTATTGACTGGATGAGGAAACTGAAATTCAGCCGTTATTAACCAACCTAATAACCAAAGAATCTAAATCCGGACGCAGGTGATAGACAGTATCCCGAATCTTATCATATCTCCAAACATCATAGCCAGATTTATATGCAAACATAAGTTGCAGCGGATAGGGTGGCGTGGCTGCAAGAGCGAAATCAAAACGGAAAAGTCCCTGAAATGAAATCACTCCAGCTAGAATGCTATTCGGGATGTTTAACAGCACAGAATCTCCAACAAAAACAAGAGTGTCCGAGATATTTGGATGTTTATAAGCGATAATTACACTGTCAAGTAGTACACCGGATTGAGAGTTGACAACAACTCCGACCAGTGAAGAACTTGGGTCTGTTATTTGTGAGGTTGAATTGTCACAACCCAACATCAAAATCAGCAAACCCAAACAAACGAAACAGTTTGTCATAGCTGGTACCCGTTGGTGCCTAGGCCTACTTGAGCAGAATCATCTTCTTCATGGAGTTTCCGCTCTTGACCGGATTGCTGTTTGCACGGCGAAAGGCAGCACTAAAGAACGAGAGATTGTGAGTGATTGCCTAGCAGGGGAGGTATCTTCACAATAGGGGTTTTTCAGAAAAGTACTATCTACAACATACAAAGATCAACGTGCACTGTCTAGTGAACGAATCGAGGCGTTTTCAGTTCCTTATTGTAGAAGTATCATTCGCCTCGCATCCGAGAATGTTTCACCGTTATCGTTGACTGAGGACAAACGGTAGAGGTACACTCCGCTTGCAACAGCTTTGCCAAGATTGTTGGTCCCGTCCCAGGTCAGTGAGCGAATTGCAGCGGACTGACGTTCATTCACTAGCTTTCGTACTTCTCGACCAAGCACATCGTAAATTGTGAGTGTAACAAACGCTGCTTTAGGCAGTTCATACCTGATGTTGGTTGTTGGATTGAAAGGATTCGGGAAATTCTGCTCAAGCTTGAACGCGGTCGGTGTAGTCGGTGTCTCTTTGATACCCGTGGTGGATATGAAGTTAATGGCTTCTACTGCGTTCAGTATTCCCCAACCCATCAAGTTGTTCGGAGATCCCGCGTTGCTGGCGGTAAGTCGCATCGCATCCCCGATCTCAATAGGAGTAGCATTCGGTCGTGCATGGACAATGAGTGCCGTAACACCTGCAGCGAGTGGGCAAGAGAACGACGTGCCTGACGCAAAACTGCTGTAGCCGGTCGGGTTTATTGAGCTCGCGACTCGTACCGACGAGCCCTGTGCCATGACGTCGGGCTTGATTCGCGGAGGCATGCTTGTCGTAGGACCGACAGAACTAAAGCTTACCCTCGTGCCTGAAGGACTCACTGCACCAACTGAGATTACACTATCGCCGTCAGCGGGAGCTATGAGAGTATTGTGGCTTGGGTTATTACCTTCGTTGCCCGCGGAATTCAATACAACTATGCCTCGAGCAACGGCCATGTCTGCAGCCCGGGTTATCACGGTTGTGTTGCCATTCATGTCCTCCCACGTCCAGCTTGTGTACGGAGGTCCGTAGGTCAGATAACCCAATGATGTGCTCGTAACCTCCACTCCAATGCTATCAGCCCACTCGATAGCGGCTACCCAGTTGTCTTCTTCAATTGGTGTTTCACTGCTATCGTTCTCAGTGCGAGCAAGAATGTAGCTTGCACCAAAGGCGGGCCCGATCAGCTGCCCCTCTTTGAATCCTCCGATTGTCGAAAGCGTGTTTACTCCGTGACCTCCGTGCCCCGGGTGATTTGGCACGACACTAACCTTATGATCTACAAAATCGTAGGTGGCAATGATGTCCAATGAATCAAACGCCTCGTGCGTCAGCAAGCGAAAGCCGTTGTCGAACACACCGACAATAACTCCCTGAGCATAATTCCCGGTGTTATGTACTTCTGGGACACTTATCTGAGCAAGCTGCCCAAGCGATGGCCCGTAGTCGAAACTGTAATTCTCCTTCCTTTCTTGCGGAGATTTGAGCCCGCCTTCGTTTGGGGTTCTCGGGGTTTCAATTTCGGAATTGTTCTTTTTGAAACGGGCCAATAACTCAATCTTCTTTACAATTGAGAGAGCCACAAGTTCATTGATTTGATTCTTAGTAGCGCAAACACTTACACTGTTAAACCACTTGGACCGATGTCGGACCTTGACCACATGAGAAGCAACTCGATCCAAATATGTTTGCTCCACAGGAAGATCGGTATAGTCTACCACCTCGTCTCTATGACGAACCTTCAGTCTCCGGCGAATAGAACGGTCTGAAACTACAGATTCAGGAACAGACGATTTTGCAAATTCGTGAGAGCCCTTGTCGGTGAAGTAAACCCACACAACGACTTCGTCGTTCGGGCCGATACCCTCGAGCACTTTCGAAAGGCGTGCACCGATTTTATCACCAGCAAAAGCTGAAAAACTAAGCAGGACAATTCCGATCATAGTAATCAAGAACATACGTGCAAGAGATTGCATTGGAAAACTCCGTTGAGTGCGTCAGAAAACAACTTTATTATATAGTATAATAATGACTGGAAAGAGAATCAAGCTAAGGGGGTTTTGCAATCGCAGTTGGCCACACTGATTTATTTGACAAGCATCAATTTTTTTGACTCCGAAAATGTCCCTCCAGCTTTACCTCTGGCAGATGTCGCCGAGAGGCGGTAGAAGTATACACCACTGGCGACCACGCGTCCTGTGTTGTCTGCACCATCCCATATTACGGAGTGAGATATGGATAGAGTTGAGGTGGGCTGTAGGTCGTTCACCAATGTGCGGACTTCACGTCCAAGTAGGTCGAAAATTTTCAACGTGACAATTGATGCTTGCGGCAAATCATACCTAATCATGGTCGTTGAATTAAAAGGGTTCGGAAAGTTCTGAGCTAGCGTGTATGAAGAGGGAGGGATGCCAGGCTCGCGGTAGTTGATTGATGCTAACGCATCCACGATACCCCACCCATTTAGGTTATCAGGTGAATGTGCTTGGGTTGCCGTCATACGCAACGCGTTAACAACCTGCATCGGCGTTGCATCTGGGTTGGCATGCAAGATAAGCGCAACAACCCCTGCAATGAGAGGGCAGGAATGGGATGTCCCCTGAGTAAAACCATATGCGGTCGTGTCGCTTGGGCTTGCAGCCCGCACCGATCTCCCCTGGGCCATCACATCAGGCTTGAGTCTCCCATCAACCGTTGGTCCTACGGAGCTGAAGTCGCTCCTTGATCCATTGGAATTGACAGCGCCGACTGCGAGGACGCTGTCCCCATCTGCAGGTGCGTTCAGAGTATTTCGAGTGGGGTTAAATCCATTATTTCCGGCAGAGTTTACAACAACAACGCCTTTCGATACCGCCAGATCGGCTGCACGTGTGATGACCGTTGTGTTACCATCCATGTCCTCCCATGACCAACTCGAGTGCGGCGGTTCATAGTTGAGATATCCAAGAGATGTGCTTGTCACATCAACGCCGAGACTTTCGGCCCATTCTATCGCGGCCACCCAGTTGTCTTCTTCAATCGGTGTTTCACTGCTGTCATTTTCGGTGCGCGCAAGAATATAGGTCGCTTCAAACGCGGGTCCTATCAATTGTCCGGGCTTGTACCCAGCAATCTGGGAAAGCGTAAGAATTCCGTGTGCTCCAAAACCTCCCGAGGGATTGCTCGGTTTTACGCTCTCTTTGTGGTCTACGAAATCGTATGTCGCAAGTATGTTCAAGGAATCGAAGACTTCATGATTCAGCAATCGAAATCCATTGTCGAACACTCCCACAATAACTCCTTGACCGAAATTCCCAGTATTATGAACAGCGGGGACATTGATCATGCTAAGTTGGTCGAAGGAGAGGCCGTAGTCTATGCCAGTGGGGGAATTTCCTCGTGGTAGAGCTGATGGGGGTTCAGTCATATCGGAGCGCACAAACTCATCTCCTTTTTGGCCCCTTTTGAATTGAGCTAAGAGTTCAATCCGCTTGACAAAGGTGAACATTTCGACGTCAGCAATCTGCGCCCTGGTTGCCGAGACGCTTATGGTATTGAACCACTTCGAACGTTGTCGCACTTTTTTAACGCGAGAGGCTATTTGGTGAACGTAGGTTTCTTCGACCGGCAAATCAGTGTAATCTACGACTTGGCGCAGAGGACGAACCTTGCGTCGCCGCCGAATAGCTCGTTCGGAAACGACGTCGAAGGGAACAGATGATTTGATGAGCTCGTGTGTACCCTTATCTGTGAAATACACCCACACTGCAACTTGATCATGGGCGCGCATCACATCTAGTACGTGCTGAAGTCGCTCCCCAATTTTTCCCCCGCCAATGACCGTCGAGCTAGTTAAGGCAATTCCACAGAGGGTGGCAAGAAAAATCGGTACGGTTGACTTTGTGAAGACTCTCAGCACGAGCGACAAAACTAGTAATCCTATTCATGATTATATTGAAGTGTGGAAAGAGAATCAAGCGAAAGGTCAGGTCAGATTGCAGGTTGTGAAAGCATTGAATTGTCTTCGAACGTGCCAAGCATGGGAAAGTAAAGTTTAAAATATCTATATAATATTTCACTTCCTCAAGAGGCACCTGACTATTCGAGTCAAGCACAGCTGAAGAGTTGGGCTATTTGACAAGAACCATCCTCTTCTGCTTAACAAAATTTCCCATTGTGTGTGAATTCGAGGCTTCCAGGCGATACAAATAAGTGCCACTCCCCACGTGTGCGCCTTGATTACTGGTTCCGTTCCATGCGATTGTGTACCGTCCTGCTTCCTGCTTATCATTTACCAGCGTAGCGATCTCTTGTCCAAGGATGTTGTAAACGCGCAAGGTGACTGAAGCAGATATCGGCAAATTGTATTGAATCGATGTAGTAGGATTGAAAGGATTGGGATAATTTTGGCTGAGGGAGAAATCCTCAGGCACGGAACTCGGCTCGGTCTCCGCGCCGGAGATTGTTGATCCAGCTTGGAATGAATAAAATTGGATGGGCGCGCCGATTGGAGAGGTTGCAACGGCTCCAAAGGAATCTGTTGCGGCGATGTAGTAGCGAATCGTGTCGGGCTCGCCGCTGCCAAGGATGCTGGCAATGAATTCGTTCGGACTTTGCGTTCTTACCATGAGTGTCGTGTCAGTGAAAGAGTCTCCGCGTCCCCAAATTACTTTCAAGCTTTGTTCATCGAGACCTTGCTGGGATGCTATGGTTGCGATGATCGGGAAAGGACCTGCATGGGTTTGATTTCCTGTGAGCGGTGTATGGACGATGATAGGAACATAGGCAGCCGGGTTTATGAAATGCTTTACACTGCCAAGCCAGTGCACCAGAGTCTGGACATGGGTGCCTCCGTAGAGATCCCAATCAGCTTGTACAATCGCGTGTGCAGCATCTGGCCCGGTCGCCCCCGAGCCGAGATAATAATGACTCTTAAGCACCAATCGATCTGCAACTTCTCTACCAAGGTCATCCCAAATACCCATCAACGCTGCTGACCATATTTGTCCTGCTGTATGAATAGGAAGGCTCCCGAAAGGATAAGTGCGGGCGTCATTCAGGATGCGCCCAGGCCAGAACGGGTTATGACCGTCCCATGTGAATACCCAATTGTACTGATCATCGCGTGATGTCCATTGTCCGAGTGAACGTGTGTAAGATCCGGCCCAATAATCTCCAAAGCCTTCGCCGAGTGCGCCACTTTCTCCACCTCCCCATGTAGAGACTATGTTATACTGAATCGCATGACCGTATTCATGCAAAATCACATCTGCGTCTTCGGCATCATCGACTCCACCTTCTCCCCATGATATCCAGTTTCCGGTCGGACTGTAGTGAGAATTATCTAATCCTTGATAGCCATGTGGGTCCAAGCGAATCTGCTCGAGTGAAGGGGAAGAGAACCCTAGGTCAAGAATGTGCCTGTACGAATTCATGATATGATAATAGACATTCACGGCTTCAAACTCTTGCTGACTGCGAGTATATTGAAATCCATCAGATGTAACAGCGCCGTAGAACGGCGGATCCGGTGGTGATTCAATGTCAGTAACATTGCAGTAGGGACCCTTAAGTTTGTACACACCATCTTCGAAGGTTAGTGAATCAAGTACCACTAACGACCGGTGGTGGGTTAGGGAATCAGTGTCGGCGTCGTTTCCATCCACAAAACCGATTGCGTTATACAGTTGGCGTGCCTCGCTAAGAGGATCAGGCTGGAATACATAGCCACTACCTTGGTCGCCTCCATCACCGCGGTGAGTGACGAACAAATCATCAACGTTCAGCACATTACCGGATAGCGCGTCAACAAATACTTCCCAGTCACCGGCAGGCTCTTCACTTGTCATCGTCACACGATATGCGAGATGATACTGGCTCCCTTTGGTGCGATAGACCATCAATCTGCTGCCATCTTCCTTCCCAATCGAGGGTCCTTTGATTCCTAAGGATTGTCTCGCTATTTGGATCGCTGCGTTTGCGCTGATAGAAGGGGTGGTGACTTCCAAATCAATGTCGGATTTGAAGTTATTGATTAACATCCTCACTTCGTTGTTCTCGTTTGTACTGACTACAACGTCGCCTCTGAAGACTGGAATGCGATGATACATTTGAGTGAATCTCACATGTGAACCGCCGGGAGTTGTTTGAATTCTCTCGGTCTCCAGTGTTGACGGACCGCCCGAGATCTTGAGCAAGTCACTATTTTCTTGTATGAAGACTCGTGCTACCTGCTCCGGTGATCCTTCAATTTTTCGGTAATTGATATTGTAAAGCGCACGCGCAACACTAGCTGTATCTATTCGCATAGTGGGCGTATAAGAAGAGTTGTCCGGCTTGTTGAGTGTTACCGAGACTGTGTTCTGCTTTCCTGCTAGCGATTTTGATGTGTCAAAACAGAGGACAGCAAAAAGCAAAAGTGCACACACAGAGATGTGTTGTGGACGTACCATTTTCTTTTCGGGCTGTTGTTTGGTTGCGAATAGGAACCCAGCTCTGGGGGCAGTCGTGCTATCTTTTTGAAAGAGGGGAGATAAGTGTGACTGAGACTCTAGGTGTCCACAATGAGGTGTATTAGTCTGCTAAAATATAACAGACTTGATGCGGGGCAGGAATGTTTGGTGTCACATTTCAGGAGAGAGAAGACATTAATTTGCGGAATGAGAAATTCGGGTAAACAAAGGTAAGTAGCGCCTGCTCTGAGCTGGCTCCTATTTTGAGGCTAATATGATAATCTGTCCGACGATCTCGTCAATTGATTTGTGTTGCGTCGCGACTACTAGGTCGATTCCCATGTTGAGGAGGGTTTGCACGTCATCCTTGGGGATTGTCCCGACCATTATGAATTTCAATCTGGGAAGTTCATGGTTCGTCCTAAGTGACAAGATTTCTTTCGCTATGCTAATGTGGGCACCGTCTGCCCTTTTTTCAGGTTGTCCCGGTGGCGTTTGTTTGTTTCCTCAGCTCCGCCGAAACCGGCGTATGTGCGGATGATCCAAGGAGGGTTCTTCTTTCTTTTGTGGTTGGTCATGAATTGCTGCGCAGCTCCCAGTAGTCCAAATCTAGAACGACGCTGCTGTTGTATACTTCTTTGTCAGTCTGATTGTCCCTTACCTTAGTTAAGTAAGGAGTTATCGATTGGCTGCTGGTTCTTGACAACAACGAGTCTTAGTCTCAGGGCGCCTTGGTGTTCAAATATCTCGGCTCTGTCTAATACGTCTGTGAAGGAATAAAGAGTGTCCTCTGCCTGAACTGGGTTTGCGTGCGTGTCGGCATTGATGGCAGCAATCCCCAGGCGATTCTCAATTCCGTTGAACGCTTGAGCGTATCCGAGGGAGAGAGGAAGACCACCGTATACGAGCGGGTTGCCGTCGGTAGCTCTGCTGTCAAAGTGCACCCGCGCCGTGTTCTGATAGAGGCGAGTGAAACTCATGTGGTCCGATGAGTTTATTGTGGTTCCATCAATATGGAAGATTCGTTCGCCCACCTCGTAGTCTTCGAAAAAGAATGTGCCACCAGTGGCATCTACAGAAAATGGTTCGGAGGGATGCTCCAATAACTGATCTACAGCGACTGATGCTGCCATCTTTGGAATGGCAGGTTCGTGTAGAAAAGGTGTCGCTTCCCTCCTAATCTTCATTTACCATAACCCAACGGTAATACTCTAGTACGGTTTCCCCTTTCTGATTAGCTCCAATTGTTCGCACGTATCTGAGTTGTGGTGCTGATCTCGTCTCCTACGTATACGGGTTTTCGCCACACCATCTCCGCGTAGCCTAAATTTGCTTTGGCGTTGAGAGATATCTGCCTGACCGTTTGACCTAAAACCGTATGGAAAACGATCAAAGGATGGATGAGACCGTTGGAGTTACAGAACCGGGGTGTCCGATCCCCGGTAAAAGAAATATAAGCGACTCTGTCGGCGTCCGTGAGTACGCGAGGTGTGGGACAATTGAGGACCTGCCCCACCTGAAAGTCTTCAAAGAAGTTCTGAATTGACCCTTTGTTTGGCACGGTGTTCGTCTTCAAGAAACTGTTGCAGGTAAGGACGGGTGATAACTTGAAGTGCAAGGACTTCTTCAGCACCTTCGGAAATCGGAAGCACTCTTGCATCCACAAAGTATTGGGAGATGGGATATTCTTCCGAATATCCCATTCCGCCATGAAGTTGCATGGCTTCACGCGTGACCCACTCGGAATCTCGGCAGGCCAGTAATTTTACTAGCGAAGCTTCTGTGCTTCCGCCTCCTTGATCCATTGCAGAAGCGACGCTGTATGCAAGTTGTCTGCTTGCGTGAATTTTTGCAGCCATCTGTGCCAATTTGTAATTGGTGAGGCTAAAATCAGCAAGGTAACACCCAAATAGCTTTCGCGACTTTGAATAGTCAATTGCCGCCCTGAAGGCAGCCTCCATAACACCGATTGCCCTTGCAGCCGTCTGAATCCTTCCACCTGCGAAACCCTGCATTTGCAGATAGAGGCCGCGACCTTCCTCTCCAATGAGGTTTTCTTTAGGTACGAGGTAATTCTCAAACGCGATTGAGAAACTGTGCATCCCCCGGTAGCCAATCGTGGGAATTGCTCGTCCTTCGATTACGCCGCCTTGAAGCTGTTCGTGCCTAAAGTGAAACTCGTCGTTGTTGCTCCGGTCATAAGGTTTTTCGACAAGAAAGAGAGAGAGTCCTTTATGTCCAGACTGTGTTTCGCCAGTTCTTGCAAGGAGACAAATGATTTCCGAGCGGCCAGCGAATGTGGCCCACGTTTTCTCGCCATTCAGCAGGTAGCCATCTTCCACTTTTCGTGCCGTCATGGCAACGTTGGCGACATCTGAACCTGTGTTTGGTTCGGTGACGGCAACACACACCATCTTTTCTCCTGAAGCAATTACCGGCAGCCAGCGTTTTTTCTGTTCTTCCGTACCTCCGGCAAGCAATGCCTTGGCGCATATCTCTGGGCGTGTCAAAACACTGCCACCGGTACCGAGACTTGCGCGACTCAACTCTTCTGTGGCAATTATCATCACCAGGTGATCCGAGAAACTGCCGCCGTACTCTTCTGGTATGGAGATCCCGAACACACCGAGCTCTGCAAGCTGCTGCAGAATTTCATCGGGGATGATCTTATCTTTGCGATGAGTCTCCTCTGCCATTGG
>JAPUKJ010000149.1 GCA_027295705.1 Ignavibacteria bacterium
GCACTCCTCTCTTTTTGCCAATGTACATCGGGTCATCTCCAACATCCGCAGTAAGCGGGAAAATCGTTACCTTCGAACAAAGCATGTTTCCTTTGCCTTCCATGACAATTTCCAGTTAGTTTCCTGCATATATTTACCAACGTGTTCATCTAGCCTGCGGCTACTGGTTCCATTTACAAAAGGTTTTCCAGCGTCCGCAGGTCTGAATCAGTTCAATGTGTAATAAAATCTGGAAATCACTAATCCATCCTCCTCCCCCGTTATGCACGTTTCTGAGAGTTCAATAATTACGATGGGAGGCTCCATGCAAGAATACTTCAAGAACCTAAATATTGTAGACCCCTTATTTCACGCTCTCGTCACATCCAAAATGCGAAAGTTGCAGGAGATTCACGGACTAAACAACCTTTCCATCGACGACCTCACAGAACAAGACGAGCTGCAGATTCTACGCGAGTATTGTATCACGCTATATAAAGAATATCGTTCGCTCAGAACCGTTTTCATTGAGAACATGCAGCTCAACGACAAGCTCTCCGGCTCCAAGCCCAGCATGAATTAAAGGCAATTGCCATCTTGCATCTGATCCAATCCCTTCCGCTCGATTCACTCGATAATCACCTAAAATATTGCCTCCCATCGTATTTTCTTGCTTGACATCGAACTGCGTTTTTCATACATTTTCCTCGGTTGCGTCTCCATCGTTAGGATCCCAGTCTCTCCCGTATCCGAGAATTCCATTTCCTGAAAGCCACTCGCTATCGTCATCGACCCTAACGATGTTCAAAGTAACTCAAGCAGATCCTAGCTGCCATAATTCAGCTTCACCCGATTCCTGATATCGTTTCCCAGCAGAGTCAACATTGCCTCTGCAACCTTTCTCACAACATAACAGGAGGCCGATATGAAAACATTTGTTAGCTTTATCCTGAGTGCATTGTGCATCGCGACATTGGGCACAACAGCGTGGGGACAAATCCCTCTACCATCTGCTGGATTTGTCGAAATAGATTTCAATAGTTTCATGGGGTCTGGATTTGCTCCTACGCCAGCCGCAGGTCAATTGGACTCAGATACCTGGAGGGTAATTGGATTGAGTGATAGTGCTGGAACCTTTGGTGGTACTGACACTTTGGGTGACTTTGCAAGAGGTACTTCTACCGGCGGCGTAGGCACCGGAGGCGTCTACGCTTTTGAAGTATCTTTAGGTGATTTCACACTTGGTGTGCAACCAACTGGAGGCGACTTTACATCTGGAGACATGACTCTAAAGATACAAAACAACACGGGCGGTCAATTAACCAAACTAAATCTTTCATATAATATCTATGTGTATAATGATCAGGGTCGATCAAATTCTTTTGATCTTTCGTACTCAACCGATGACACCTCATATACAGACGTTTCCGGATTGGACTTCACAAGTCCCGAAGCGGCTGATGCTAGTCCATCCTGGATTTCTACAAACAGAACTACAAGTATTGAAGGCTTGAGTGTATCGGATGGCAACTTTATCTATCTCAAATGGACAGGTAATGATGTCAGTGGATCGGGGTCAAGAGATGAATTCGCTTTAGATAATGTAGTATTGAGTGCTGAAGACCAGCCGGTCCCCGTCCAAATCTCCTCATTCACTGGCACATACATCAACGCAAACAGCGTACAATTGGATTGGGCAACAATCAGCGAGGTCAATAACTATGGTTTCTTCGTTGAACGACGAAGAGCAAACGACAACACTTTTGTCGAACTCGCAAACAGTTTTATCCCCGGTCACGGTACAACGCTCATTCCGCACCATTATACTTACACCGACAACCTCGCCAACGGTGAACTGTGGTACTACCGTCTGAGGCAGGTTGATCTTGATGGATCCGTACACTATACCGATCAGATTCTGGTGAGCACCGTGACTTCCGTCTCTCATGAGGTGCCGGCTGAGTTTAACCTACATCAGAATTATCCGAATCCCTTCAACCCATCAACGATCATTCGGTTCAGCGTTGAAACGCAAGGATTGGCAACTCTCACGTTGTACAATTTGCTGGGCCAAGAGATCACAACACTGTTCTCAGGGACTGCGGGGCCTCAACAGTTATATTCGGTCCGGCTGGACGGAAGCACGCTGCCAACTGGCACGTACTTCTATAGATTGGAAAATGGTGATAGGACGTCTCTGAAGAAGATGATCTTGTCGAAATGAAGTAGCACACGCTATTTGGGTACTCTGCAGAGAGCCCGCCTTCGTGAACTAGACGTCGGCGGGCTTTTCTATGTCTAGGCCCTAGCGTTTGCGGTCATTTCTAAGTCTGCAAAAAAAGGGGACGAAAGTAATTGGGTAAAACGCCACCTTCGAACAGAGCAGGTTTTGATTGTTCTTGGCCAACGACTCTCCCCATCGGTCTCTTTATATTGAGACAATCTGTTAAGATAAAAATAGATCAATTCAAGAACCATTGACTTCAAGAATGTTGAACTAAGTCTCGTCTTCTCCGGCTATGGAGAAGGTGAGACCAACTGAATCATGAAAACAGTCCCCTTAACTATTAACTCGATCATATCCAATGGGAGATTGTATGCAAGAATACTTCAAGAATCTGGACACCGTAGACCCTCTGTTTCATGCCCTCGTCCTTTCCAAACTACGAGAGGTACATGAAAGCGAAACATTGCCTTACTTGACAATTGACGATCTCACCGAGCAACACGAGTTGGAGATACTGAGGGAGTACTGCGTGACTCTTTATGAAGATTATCGCGCGCTGAGGGCGGTTTTTCTGGAGAACATGCAGCTTGGCACCCGCTCTGTTAAGCTAAAGAACATCGCGAAGCAGGATTAACTTCCTCATAGCGTTCTGGGCTCCGCAAGGTAGGTTTTCCCGTCTCTACTCCCGTTGATAGTTGCGAGTGGATCAGGCCGGTCTGGCTCCATCTGAGGTAGGCTGGATGCGGTTTGTTCTATTCGAATGTTATCTCAGCTTCACCAGCTTCTCAATTGCGGCTTCTATCTTCCCCTCTCCCTTAATTGATACCTGATAGAAGTAGTATCCGTTCGCAATTTCATCACCGTCGGTATCCCTGCCATCCCAATACACGCGGTTGGGTCCTACCTTCAATGCACTTCCTGGAACACTAATCTCACGTATCCTCCTCCCTGTGATGGTGAAAATCCGGATGGTGAGTTCCTCGGGCAGTCTTGACGTCAAGACAAATGTGAAATAAGTATCGCTCGCAAAAGGGTTTGGGTAGTTGAAAACTTGAAGTATGCGCATTTCATCCTGCACGATCACCATCACAGAGTGATCAAGTGAATCCGCTTCACCGAAAGAATTCAATTGAACCACACGTACTTTCAACTCGTGTTGGCCGTTCGAAAGCTCAGGAGTGAATATCAGATTGTCCTCAATAGGCGAACTCTGATCACGCCCACGGGTTGATCCATCTCCTCCAGGAGCAGTCATAGACCTGTTATCGACAAATAACTCCACCTGACGAGCCCCCAAGGATCCTTCCTCAAGTTGAGGAAGTGTGACAAGAATCTTAGGCTTCGGCGAAATGAAGTCACCATCCATAAGCTGCACGCCATCCGCGAATAATTGTACGTCGGCCAGCAAGCTGCCGGTAACGTCGAACGTGTAGTAAGCTATGTTATTCTCTGCAACAAGGTCTTTGTACTTCTTAGATGGAGAGACGCGGATTTGAAGCGTCACTCTACGGGGAAAATTTGTTGTCTCGATAGGGAATATGGTAGATTGGGTTCCATCTACTGGGATGGTGTCCAACTGAGCTGATGCGATGGGCCTTGCTTTGTTGTATTTGTCGTACATCGACACAACCACCCGTGCGCTGTCGACTCCATGGAATCCGATGTTATGGACAGTTACTGGGAGGTTCAATAGACTGCCCCTCTCGACAACAAGCTCAGTCACGCCAACCGTTCTCGAACTCACAGCAAGGTCGGCCGGCGGTACAAAATCCACCCACCAATCCGTTAGGGATGGCGTAACAAGTGCCTCCTCTGTCGTTAGAAGAGCCGCTGACTTGAATCTCGTGTATGTCGGGCCTGAGGTAAGCGGGTTCAAGAAATCCAGGCTAACGTCAGTACTATCCATGGACAGCATTCGAAGTGTGTCGGCAACTCCATTACTTCTCACTCCCAGCAATGCAACCCGGATGTCCGTTCCTGTCGGCACAGGTCCATGGCGCCAATGGAATGAGTCCCACGAGGTCGGCGTGGAAAGCCCTGTCGTTGTTACGCTGCCAGAACCAACGCTATAGAAATTAGGAACTTCCAAGCTTACCACTGCACTGTCATTTGTCAGACTCTCAAGTGGCGGCATCCCAGGGCCGCCTTCCCCCTTTTGGCCAATCAGCGCCCAAGACTGACCTGGTTGAACTTGACGGATCATGGTGCTGCCAAGAGACTCTATGGCAACATAGAGACTTTCACTTACATTTGACGTACCGTTCACGATCACTGCAATGACGATGTAGTTACCGACCGGGGTATTGTTGAGGAAATTTTTCATACTGTCGGCTTGGGCAGCCTGACCAGGAACGTTGAACGATTTGAAATCATATGCTCCAGAGAATTCATTAACCCTAAGGACCATAAATCCACTTCCCAAAACAAACGGCAACCCAAATATAGTTTGTTCATTGAGCCTTATGATGCTGTAGTAGTCTTGATCAGGGTTCCACCGGCTGCCTAACGACCTCGCATAGAGCTGAATCGAAGGATTAGCAGCGATCGTCACTCCGCTGTCCGTTGCGGTAGCCTGCTCTAGCGCTTCGCGTGCAAATTGTTTGGATGAACTCTCCCGCCAACGGATCATGGGGCTTGTAGGAAGAGTGTTGGAAGTTGAGAACGCGGAGGTCACCCAGTTTCCGAGGATCTTTCCATCCATCGTACGTGCACGCCAAAAGTACACATTTCCATTTGCCAAGGAGGGTGTGACCCATTCACCTTTGACTAAACCAGGTACGACGGGCCCAGAAGTCATCA
>JAPUKJ010000015.1 GCA_027295705.1 Ignavibacteria bacterium
ACTTTCGTTGAATAGACTAACCCGCCCGCACCATCTCCCAGTAGCAAGATCATCTCATTGCTTCACTGAGCTCCAACGAAGAGATCCAGAATCCCATCGCCGTTGGCATCTGCCACAGCACAAGCTGTTTCATTGAGACCATTCGCCTCCATGTTGATCCTTGGCGCAAAGGTCCCATTTCCGTTGTTCAACAAGATCGATAGATTGTTGCCTCCGCGATTTGCTGTAACGACGTCCACATCTCCATCACCATCTAAATCCATGACGCTAAGGCCCCGCACGTTGCTCGAAGCCTGATAGTTCGTAATCGATGAAAACCATCCCGTTCCGTCACCCATGTACACAGTGACACTATCACCACCACCGTTGCCCACAGCTAGATCAATGTGCCCATCGTTATTGAGATCTCCCCCTTCATTAGTACTCGCAAAGTCACCATTAGGTATCGGGAAGATTGTGAAACTGCCATAGCCGCCGGTTCCATCGTTCAAAAACACCCTTACATCATTTGACCGCTCATTTGGAACTGCTAAATCAGTGTACCCATCTTCGTTCAAGTCTCCCGCATAGGCACCATACGACTGGATATGTCCTTCGCCAGGCTCTCGAATTGGGATTCGAGCAATCTCCTGCAGATCCAGAGTGCCCGCTTCCGTCTTTATCCAAAAATTCCAAGCAAATCCGAAACTCATTGACTGCCCTGCCTGACTCATAACACCCTTCGAGATCGAGACAGTAACCCACTCTCCGGCAGAGAAGGGCTCCGACGGGACAAAACGAACTTGGGTATCGTTATTTTCCAATTGATATTGACCGGTGGCAACACCAGACCAGCGACCAAATACGCTTACAGTTGTACCGTTGACTGTCTGGGGGTCAATAGGCGTATCAAACGTAATCACAATGGATGTGTTAATGTCTGCAGTAAGTGTTTGAGGAAAGGGCGAAACAGTGACTACTGCGGGTGGACTTGCGGAGACCTCAGAGCAAAAACCAGATATCCACAACAAAAAGAGAATGAAAAGTAGAGGCCTTGACCTGGACATGCACACAACGCCTTTCAGAGAATTGTTCTCATCAGAGTCCCAACCGTATCCGTGAAGTTGAGACCACCATCGCATTTGGGAAAGAACATACGTAAATAAGCTACCAACTCAAATATTCAAAGTCAACGAACGAAGTCGGTCTCTTGATTAAAACCCTACCAAAATCCTAAACGGAGGTGTCCTCTATCGAGATAAACAATCGAAGAAAGGAAGGGAGGTTTGCAAACCCGTGACCGAGAGAATCCATAATAGCCAATCCTCACTCACTTCCACTGCAATACTCCAACCTTGACAAGGTCTTCAAGGTATCGTGAAATCACCGAGGTCTTTATAGGACCAAATTCAGCACTCAGTGCATTCCTTATATCGGAGATGGTTCGCTCCCCATCGATAAAATTGATAAGCTCGAAACGCCTATTCCCATCGAGGGTAAACTCTGAAGACTTGTACCACGCAGCAGCTGTTCCTAACAAGTTACTTTCCGGAAGGTCGAAATCGAGAGGTCCACGTGTTAGCCGAATTGGGATTCGCATATCAGGCTTGTTTTCAAGCACAGGTATCTCAAAAGGCAGTCCGCGCTCTCCCATTGCAGAGCGCAGTCCATTCAAACCAGAACTGCGTTGAAGAGCGAGTTGATCTTGTATCACTCGCACAACTCTCTTGACGTTGTCTGCTGAATTAAAAGCAAGTATCGAGTTGATAGTCTGCTGCTCCCACCGGACAACATGGTTGACCATGTTCTGCGCTTCAGCCCACGAAGTTGGAAGTTCGCTCCCGACCGAAGAACTAACTTGCCGATGTGCTCGACGCAACGCCTCACCGACGCGGCCTGCACAATTTGCACCAGCCAGATACGCAAGATCCTCAGCTTGGCTAGGCTCGAGATTGGCAAGGAACCACGCGGTGCCGGTAGCAATGAGTTCAGCACGCTCCAGCTCCACAGGATCCACTTTGTCAGGAGTATCTTCTGAGGTGTGGTGAGTGTAGTCCGGACTGTGGGAGAACATCACGCCAGGGATTTTGCGGTCAATAAACATCATGTGATCACTGCCTCCACTGTATGCCGTAACCCGGTAATTCGGAACGGACAGGCTACCACGTGGTGTGCGGATCTCTATGCGGCTAACCATCTCAGCCATGTTCTCCACCACGTCGTTTACAATTGAGGGCAACGAACCTGGCGTGCGGGTAATGATCAACTTAGAATGAAGCAGTTCAAGGTTTTCGCCAACCATGTCCATATTCATGTTGGCGAGAAATTCACCGCCCAGGGCTGGTCCCCGCATTTCTGGATGGGCATCGATGTACGCCATTGTTCCGTACCACTCAGGCACCCATATGAACCGAAAAGAGCGCTTCGGACGTGGAAACTTGCCGCTTTCAACCAGTTGATGTAGCGTACGAGCGATATCTAGCAGTGCGGCCGATCCACTGGCGTTATCGTTGGCAGATTCCTTCGGATGATCAAGGTGGGCGCTAAAGACGAGCTCCTCATCGGGCAGCTTGGAACCCCTGATATGAGCAACGACGACGTCCATGAAGTACGGCTCTAAGCCAATTCCATCGACTCGACCGTGCAGTACTACCTTCCTTCCTTCCAACAACATCTCCCGTAGCTTCTCTCCCTGCCGGTTAGTCAGGTTGAACCCAAATGTCACACGATCCAGCTCTTCAGTCTTTGGCCACATGCCCGTATATTGCAGCATGTCAGGATACTCCTTTGCCCTATCATCATCGAGATAGCATACAACGGCTCTGGCACCATACTTCAAAACACCAAGGCGATGGACGTCTCCACCGTACCCCGTTGCCAGTACAAACTTGCCTTGGACGTTCTTACCCTGGTAATCTTCGTCTTTAGTTCCCCTTCCTACCCATACTAGCTCGGCAGTAACGTCTCCAGCATTACTGTATGTCATCACGCTCATGGCAATTTCGGGATAACCTACAATCCGCTCTTCGTAAGGCTCAATCATTCGCAACTCGGCTGAAGAGATATCCCAACCGGAGGGCGACTGCCATGTTTGGTATTTGACTTTGCCATCTGACTTGAAGGATTCGATGTACACATCGTTCTCCGAGTAGCCAATCTTTCGCAGTTGAGTGAACACATAATGAGCCGCATCTCGATACCCACGTGAGCCTTGAATACGGTGGTGCCGCGTAATCTGAATAACATGTTCCTTCGCAAGCTCTCCGCTCAGCGCCTCATGCAAGAGATCCCGGATTTTGGGATCGAGAAGCTCACCGCGCTCCTGTGCTACCGTGAAGCTAGCAGTCAAGCAGAGGAAACATGAAAGGGCAACAATTCTTTTCAACGCACGATTCCTTTCCTTACATTTAGCATTGGCCACTTTTTGTATTTATTCAACGTTCTGGATCTCTTCAGCGATTCTCTCGACTTTGGACCACACACGTAAAAGATTGGCGGAGCAAATCTTTTGAATATCATCGTCTGAATAACCTTTCTTCAACAACTCATAGATAAGGTTTGGATAGTCCGAAACGTCCTTCAAACCAGTAGGTAGACTGTCCCCAACTCCGTCGAAATCCGAGCCCAATCCTACATGGTCTATCCCAGCTATGCTCACAACGTGGTCAATATGTGCCACTACATCTGATATGTCCGCGTACCCACTGCCATGCTCTTCCCTGTACTTCTTGATATATTCTTGGGCTTTAGGATGATCAGGTTCGAGTTCGTTGTCTCTTAGATATTTTCGCAAGGCTTTCCGTTCTGTTTCCCCTTTCTTGCGGAGATCATCCTTCAGAAACGATGAGCCGAAGTTAATGTGGATCACTCCACCTTTGCTGGCCAGCAATTTGATCATATCATCATCCATGTTCCGTTCCCAGCCGGGAGTAAAATGACGACAGGATGAATGTGAGGCTATTACCGGCGCCTTCGAGAGGGCCATGACCTGGTAGAATGTGCTGTCCGAAAGATGAGAAACGTCTATCATAATGCCCAGCCTATTCATCTCGGCGACGACCTTTTCCCCAAATGGGCTGAGGCCCTTCCACCTGGGTTTGGTGTCATAAGAAGAATCGCAGATGTGGTTGTTCTTCGAATGTGCTAGGGTAATGTAGCGGATGCCACGGTCATAGAAGTATCGAAGGTTGTCTAATTTCCCTTCGATCGGTGTACCGTTTTCCATCCCCATAGGAAGAGAGATCTTCTCCGTTTTGAAATGTTCTATTATGTCAGCTGGTGAGCGGGCAACGGCAAACTTGTCTGGCCAATCAGTAGCAAATTTCTCAACCATGTCAATAAGTTTAGCAGCAAACGCTTTCCCCCCGCCTTTGACTTCGTAAGAAGCAGGCACGTAAATTGACATGAATGGCGCATTCAGCCCCCCT
>JAPUKJ010000150.1 GCA_027295705.1 Ignavibacteria bacterium
GTGCGGAGATTGCTTCGGCAGAAAGCGCCTCGCAATGACTGCCAACTTGAGATTCATCTTAACGATGCTGAGGATCACCTCTAAGACAAGAATCTCCTGTAGTCGAAAAAGACTAACGCGGTGCAGCATCCAGCGGAGAAAGGTGATAGTGAGCAATCTTCCACTTGCCATCCTGCTTGATTTGCGTCTCTGAAAACCGCCAACTGCCCTTCTGTATGCCCCCGCCGGGCCACGTAAGAGATCCCACAAAATAAGCGGTTACGATCGCAGTGTTGCCATGTAGTGTTACGGCATATTGTCGCGCTTCCAGATTGGGCTTGAACCCGGCATCATAGAAAGCTTTGAGTGCTTTCTTGTCAAACCCTTCACTCAGTGGAGATCCGTCAAAAAAGAATCCGTTGACATCTGGAAGAAAGTGTGTGACGAAACTATTTACGTCGCCAGCATTGTAGGCAGCCAGCGCGGCAAGGGTGTTAGCTTTCACGTCAGCTGCATCGTCGGCTACAGCGACAGACATGCTAAACATACCACAAACCGAGAATGCTACCAAAGCAAGAAACGGTTTCATGTTAACCTCCTTTGTTAAATGGTTGTGATTTGAGATGTAGAGTTCGCGGCGGTTGTCCGTCGCACTCTCTTGCTATAATGTTGAGTCGTCAGAAGTAGTAGCACGGTGATGAAAAACGCCCTCACAATAGACTTACCTTATATGCTAGACATGCCGGGGCTGACTAGCAAGTGCGCAGTGGTGCTGTCCAAAAAGGTTGACCCGGGGTGTCACGGCCCCCGCCTGGCCACATTGTTCTCGGAAGGACGGGCAGGCATGCCGTGACACAAATCTCTGGAGATTTGCAATCTCATCGTCACGAAATGCCTGCCCGCCCCTACTGCGTCAAGGTATCTCACGTTTGTGCATCAACGCGGGCGGGGTTTATGACGACCAGGATTATGAACTGATTGTGGCACATAGCGTTGACCAAAAAGTAGCCTTGATGTCATTCCGAGGAGTGAAGCGACGAAGGAATCTCGCTTTTCTGTCCAGTCCTGAGAGATCAGATTGCTTCGCTGCGCTCGCAATGACGTTGACGCATGACTTCTTGTTCGCCCCCGCTTTGCACTTCTAAGTCAGCCCCGAGTCTAGACAAAGTCAGGAGTCCGCTCGCCTCTATCTGCCCGTCGGAGCGGGTCGAGACCCCAACAAGGTCTGTTCGAGAGTTTTCACTCCTCCAGTGTCGTCAGATCCTTAGGATTTTGTCCGAGAGCCCGAGCCTTCAACACTCGACGCATGATCTTGCCACTGCGTGTCTTAGGCAGAGAATCCACAACCTCAATATGCTCAGGCTTGGCTATGGGGCCCAATTCATGAGCTACGTGACTGCGAAGTTGATCGATAAGACCGTCCTGTTTTTGAATCCCAGCCCTCAGAATCACGTACGCATGAATCGCGTTTCCTTTTACTTCATGAGGAAGCCCAATAGCAGCGGCCTCCGCAATTGCATCATGGCTCACGAGAGCACTCTCGATCTCCGCCGAGCCGAGACGATAGCCTGATACTTTTATAACATCATCCACACGCCCAATAACCCAGAAGTATCCATCTTCATCCCGCCTCGCCGAATCACCGGTCAGGTACGCACCGGGATACTTGCTCCAGTACTGCTCGACGTATCGGTCGGCGTCGTTGTAGAGCGTGCGCAACATGGCCGGCCACGGCGTATTAATAACCAAGAAGCCCTCCTCGTTCGGCCTGGCTGATTTCCCTTCCTCGTTATAAATGTCCATCTTGACTCCGGGAAAAGGTTTGGTACCCGAGCCGGGCTTTAACGGCACTGCGGGGGTTGGCGTGATCATGAACATACCCGTCTCGGTCTGCCACCATGTATCCATGATTGGACATTTTTCCTTCCCGATGACGCGATGATACCACTTCCATGCTTCGGGGTTGATTGGCTCGCCAACAGTGCCAAGCAGCCGCAACGACGACAGGTCATGGCGGTTTGGCCAGGCTTCGCCAAAGCGCATAAGTCCACGGATGGCAGTCGGTGCAGTATACAGAATGTTGAGCCCATATTTCTCAATCATCTGCCACCAGCGGTTTGGATATGGGTACGTTGGCGCGCCCTCGTACATGAACGATGTTGTGCCATTGAGGAGGGGGCCATAAACGATGTAGCTATGGCCTGTGATCCAACCTGGATCGGCAGCACACCAGTAACGGTCTTCCTCGTGAATGTCGAACACGTATTTCAATGTCGTGTATGTCCCAACCATATAGCCGCCGTGAGTATGCACGATGGCTTTGGGCTTGCCTGTAGTGCCCGAGGTATACAGCAAGAACAACGGGTGCTCCGCATCCACAATTTCAATCTGGCAATTGTTGCCGGCAATGGGGAGTGCCATCAGCTCATGGTACCACATATCGCGCCCGGACTCCATGTACACATCCTCGCCGGTCCTCTTGACAACGAGGACGCTCTTCACCGTTGCGGCGCGCTGAAGGGCCTCGTCCGCGATGGCTTTCAGGTGCACAACCTTCCCACGCTGATAAGAGCCGTCCGAGACGATTAACACCTTGGACTGGCTGTCCTCAATTCGTTCTGCGAGTGCTTCAACAGTGAAACCCCCATAGACAACAGAGTGCATTGCACCAATGCGCGCACACGCCAGCATGGCAATCACCAACTCGGGAACGCGCCCCATGTAAATCGTGACGCGATCACCTTTCTGCACGCCAAGAGCCCGAAGGACATTGGCAAACTTACATGTTTCCCGTCCCAGCGCAAAATACGAGAACGACCTGAAATCACCGTTTTCCCCCTCCCATAGTAGTGCAAGTTTGTTCCTCCGCGCTGTCGTTATATGCCTGTCCAAGCAGTTGTAGACGATGTTCGTTTTCCCACCAACGAACCATTGGAAGAACGGTTTCTTAGAATCGTCCAACACTTTGTCCCAGTGCTCGAACCAGTGGAGTTCGTGGGCCTCCTTAGCCCAGAAGCCCTCTAAATCTTGCTCAGCACTCGCTGACAGCTCCTCCCAATTCTTAACGTGCGCGTGGCGAAGAACATTTTCGGGGGGATAAAATACCTCACCGGAAAGCTTCTTGTCAGGCATATTCTATTCCTCGTATTATGAATGATGCTTTGACCACGACATCGTACTTTGGGCAAGCCAACTCTAGCTCCATACCGAATACTCCGTTTGCGGGACACGCCATTCCAGCATTCATCGAATATGTGGCGTGGAATATTGAAAATAGGGTAGTGAAAATCAAGTGAGTTGTGGTTATCTCGGGGGTCGTTATTTCTCCTTGAACGAATAGAACTCCCGATCACCCGAAAGGGAAAGCATGAGATCGAAGAGTATGTGGTGGTATTGAAGGTCTGTGACCGCACGAGAGAATCTCTGGACGCTGTCTTCCTGTACCTCATACGATGCTTTGAGAATCTGCTTCCAATCTTCAGAAGATCCGCTCCCAAAACCCACCATCATATCTATATCAGATCGCACAGCAACTTTGCTAAGTTCTCCGTGAATATATTCCGCGATTTTCTTTTCCTTGCTGAGTATTTTTTCTAATTCCTTTATATCATACCTCCTCTGGTGTACAGGGGGCGAATGGCTTGGCCTTGTTGTCACACGGTCATATTGCGACCTGGATGAAACTGTTCCAAGCACCTGTGCGAGCCGCGCATCGAGTACGTAGACGCTGAGCGTCCACCACGTTGTAGCCAGCAGCTCCTCTAGGGCTCCTTTTATGCGATCGTAGTGATCATCGATATCGGTCAGCAACTCATCCTTCCCGCGGACTACCGTGCCAAACTCAAACGGTAGCACTACACCGTGACCTCGTAGTTCATTCAGTACATTCTCGTGGATTCCTTGTGTGTGTATGGACTCTTGCTTACCGAGCAGCAGCACGCCGGTCTTGCTCACGTTCATCTGATCCCGGTTGATTTTGCTAAGGTAAAATCGCAGGCCGCTGTAATCAATCGCAAACGCAAAGCCTCGGGCGTCGATACCTTTCTCCTCCAGCATAAACGGTTCGGGTGACGCGGGATCTCCTTCAGGGACCATACTAACTCCATGGACATAGAGATAATCCTCATCCTCGAGTCTGTACGGTGTTCGGGGAGGTTTGGATATCTCAAAAAGTCCCTCGTCCACCGATTCAACTGGCTCTACTTCATCGCTCTCAATCTCTTTATCCTTCATGAGGCTGTCGATATCCTTCTCGGCCAATTCGGATCTTTCCGCAGATTCCTTTTCAACGCTACTCTCGCGCTTTTGCTTTTGTTCTGCTTCCAGTTTCTCGCTGTACTCCTTCTCTACTTTCTTCGCGAGCTCTTCGAATCCCCCCTGAAACAATAACACCTCTGCGTTCTCAGTCTGATCTTGCGCTTGCGAAGGCGTCGGCGGACGACCTGAAGGGGGTTCTTCTACCTCTGTAGCGGAGGACTCCGTGTGTGTGTGAGGAGCAGTCTCCTCAGGCTGAACCTCAGCCAAGAGGGAACGAGGAGGAGCCGGTTTTAGATCTGGTTCTCCCTCGTGTTCCGTGGTTGCGTGGGGTTGTTCAGCCACTGCAGGTGATGGTAAGGTTGAATGTGCAGATTCATCACTTCGCATATGGTGCGTGCTTGCCTCCTGCTCGGACGACGCCAAAGGCGGCTGAATGTCTTGCTTGCGCTCTGATTGTCTCTCTTTTACTTCTGTAGCGGAGGACTCGGTGTGTGTGTGAGGAGCAGTCTCCTCAGGCTGAACCTCGGCCTGGAGAGAACGATGAGGAGCCGGTTCTAAATCTGGTTCTCCCTCATGTTCCGTGGTTGCGTGGGGTTGTTCAGCTACAGCAGGCGATGGTAAGGTTGCATGCGCAGATTCGTCGCTTCGCATTTGGTGCGTGCTCACCTCCTGCTCAGACGGCGCCAAAGGAGCCTGAATGTCTTGCTTGCGTTCTGTTTGTCTCTCTTTTCTCTGCCTTAATTGTTCTTGGCTTTCAACGCGGTGGTATTCGACTATTCGCTCAAAATCATCAAGCAGTCTCTCAATCAAATCGTCGATCTGCAATCCGGTCATATCGCCCAGCTTCCTCTTGAGGCTCTCCCTTTCTCCCAGCTGAGCAAGGAGTTCTTCCATCAAGAGTTCAGCCATCCGTTCTTTCGAGCGTTCCCTCACGTATCCCTCCCCTATATGTAACACTAAGAGCCAACTACAAAGATACACATTGGGTCTACAAACATCAAACTACAGATATTCGTCACGTCGCGCAACTGTAGGTTCTCCTCGCTTGCCCTCGCTGGAAACTTTTCCTACGTTTGATGGGCGCAAATCCTAATTCCATGACACCTTCAGGCATGTCAGAGCATCATATCAGTGACACGGCAAGGTAGCCGGAATAAGGCAGACGAAGAACTTATACAAGCATCCACACACGGTGACAAGCTTGCGTTTTCGGCGCTGGTTAAGCGCTATAAGGATACGGCCTATAAGTTCTCGTTCAAGGTTTGCCGGGACAAACTTTGCAGGATACATTCATCAACGTCTACCGGAAGTTACATCAGTTTGACCGGAAGTCGAAATTCAGCACGTGGCTCTATCGTATTGTCACAAATAATTGTCTTATGAAGAGGCGCCAGCGGAGACCAGATTTTGCCCTGGAATCGCTTGATGACCCTCCACCACCAAAGATGGAAGGTTTGCTGAGCGAATTCCCCGGTGGGAGGAAACGCCTGTTGATGTATTGTATTATTGAACAAAGAATTCACATCACTTCTCGATCAGGCAATCCTGAAGTTGCCAATGGACTACCGGATCGTATTCGTGCTGCGTGATATGGAAGGAAAATCGACTGTGGAGACTGTGTCAATCTTGAAAATATCGGGGGAGGCAACAAAATCGAGGCTGCGTCCCGCTCGGGCTTTTCTCCGCCAACAGCTTAGCCCGTACATGATTTCCCAAACCGAGGGGGTTGTATGAAATGTAAAGAGGTGTACCACGAAATTTGTGACAGTCTTGATCAGGACCTGAACTCGCCCAGATGTCGCTAGATAAAGAAACATTTGGAGGCGCACCCCGATTGCAAAGAATCTCTCAGTTCAATGAAGAAAATGGTTGTGTTGTACCAAAACAGTTCCAGTCCCTCAGATCTCCACTGCTGTTCGCAAAAGGCTTTCCACAGCTATCAATCAACTATTCGGGAACGCCTTGCTCAGTTAAAAGGAAAGGTAAGAATCATTAACTTCACACAAGAGCTCGAATGCGAATTCTGCAAGGACACTCGAAAGTTGGTCAAAGATGTCAGCGAATTGTCAAACAAGATCTCTTTTGAATCATACGACTTTGTAAGCGATAAAGAGAAGGTGCAAGAATTCAACATTGACAAAATCCCTGCAACTGTCGTGATGGGTGATAGAGACTACGGTATCATATTCTACGGCATACCTGCCGGCTACGAGTTTGCATCCTTGCTTGAAGCCATCGAGATGGTTGGGAAAGGTCAGCCTACACTCAGCACCCATGCCGTTGCGAAGGTTAAGGATATAAAGAAGCCGGTTCGGCTTCAGGTGTTCGTCACACCAACGTGCCCGTACTGTCCTGCGGCAGTGGTAACAACACATCAACTAGCAATGGCGAACCCGTTGATTACAGCGGATTGGTCGAAGCCACTGAATTCCCACACCTTTCAATGAAATACAACGTGCGCGGCGTTCCGCCGATCTAACCGAGCACCCTCCCCTGAATTGTCTGTCCGAGAATCAAGTTTTCCAGATACTTTACGAACTGGATTCCCCTTTCACTACATTATGCCAGGTTACGCGACGATAACAAGACCCTAAATAATCAAATAGAGGGACTCTGAACAAAGGTGTTTGAGTAACATCTACGGCGAATGGAGATAAGTAGATTTCAAGCAGGAGAACTGAAGTACTCACAGCTACTAATTTTGAGGCTGTATTCTCGATTGAATCGGGGCAGCAAAAAACAAAGAAAGTAAACCAAGTAATTTTCATGACGGATAATTCCGAACATCTTCATACGCTTGGATATTCGCCAGTTTCTGAGCCACGCGTATTACTTGCTTGCCCGCTTTGGTCTTGTAATCTATCACAAGAAGCCTAAGTGCAGCATGACAAGACTCACCATTGCCAAGATGCGGTGAGAACAAGATTGTTGTCTTAGATTGACTTCGTCATTCCAATTATGTAATATTGGACTATGCTGCTTATCCCCGATCTCGGCTTTCAATCGGAACTAGAAAAGGCTTTTTCACATTTAACCTTTCCCCGTAGTCACTGTCGCTGTAACGTGCCTAGTCTACTATTTGTTTCCCCTGTATTGTGTTCGCCTAAAGAATGTCAGACATAGGGGGACCATCTTGAAGCATGCAAGCGTAGCTAGATTCAAAGATTTCGCACTTTGGCCCGAAAAGTGTGTTTGTGGTTCTCCTCTCCACTAACTCAAGCTTGCAATAGCTGCTGCGTTATAAGCGGCT
>JAPUKJ010000151.1 GCA_027295705.1 Ignavibacteria bacterium
AACTCTGAGCTGAAATGAGCTACAAGCGTCATAATTTGCATCCAGAAAGTGCGCAGAACTACTTTGCAATGTTAAAGTATGAAATTCGAAACTTCACTACTGATCGACAAATTTGGATTTTGTTGTGTCATTTTTGAAAACACGATTCCTAAGTTTGATAATCTTCTGCTTTGCCCACTGCCGATTCCCACGAAAAGATTAGTGATTCCATTCGATGCAATCAGGCATGAATGTTGACAATCTCAATACTATGTCACTGGGGCTACGATCCTAAGCATTCGGGCGTACTGTTTCAGTTTCTTCCTGTTTTTGCTTATATTTTGGGCACTCACCTGGATAAGGACATCGAAGTAGAAAACTGATGGATTTAATAAACGTGGTTGATTTCTTTGCCGTTGCAATACCCCTTCTGTATGCGGGCTTGGTCGGCTTATATGCGATATCCTTTTTCGGCGACAAGCCATTTGCTAATCGGCTCAAGTCTCCTGCTCTGATTGCCACTGCCGTTCTCCACCTTGTGTACATAGGCCTCCGGACTGCGGCGTTCGATCACCCTCCAATTACGACAGTGTTCGAAATAATGACTCTGCTTGCGGCTTGCATTGCGTTGGGATACACATACATAGAGCTGCGAACAGGTGCGACGAACACAGGGTTCTTCATACTCCTGCTGGCATTAGTGTTCCAGGTAGTTTCTTCTTTGTACATCAAGGACCTGACGGACATTGCCCCGATCCTCAGGAGCCGCCTCCTTGGGTTCCATGTATCTACCGCATTGCTTGGCTACACGGGGATATCCCTCTCCGCTGTCTACGGTTTTCTCTACCTCATGCTTTATCATGATATAAAATCTTCCCGCTTCGGGCTTATTTACCACCGGCTCCCTAATCTGGAGATGCTTGAAAAAATGAGTTATAAGGCTGCAGTGCTGGGTTTCTTCATGTTGACAGTTGCGATCATCGTTGGGCTGTTCTGGCTGCCGCGGGCTTTTGAAAGCTTTTCCTACTGGGATCCCAAGTTGATCGGGTCTTTGGTTATCTGGGTGCTATACGCCGTCGGGCTTAGTGCAAAACGGAAGCTAGGTTGGCAGGGCCGCAAGACAATGATCGTCTCGCTTGTTGGTTTTGGCTTTGTGTTTCTTTCAATGACAGTGGTCAATCTGTACATGAGTGGGTTTCACAGTTTTGAGTAGTGTTTGATAAAACGAGTAATCTGAATGTTCACGAACGAATGAATCTTCTCTCTTTAAGCATAAGTCACCATACAGCTTCCGTTGATGTGCGGGAGAAAATGTGGCTTTCGGTTGATGAAACAAAGCAGGCACTTCAGCAGCTCAAGAAACGCTATTTCAATGAGTGTGTACTTGTTTCGACCTGCAACAGAACAGAGCTGTACGGGATGACTTCTACCGTGCAATATCAGGATGGCGAGCTGAAGAAGTTTTTAATTGATTTCAAGAAAGCTGGAGATAATGTACGTCCTGAACATTTCGTTGGAAGCTTTGCGGGTGGTGCTGTCAACCACCTGTTCAAGGTGGCGGCCGGCATCGACTCGATGGTGATCGGCGATATTCAAATTCTTAATCAGGTGAAGAAGGCGTTCAATGTGGCCAGTGAAGTAGATGCCCTAGGTCCGATATTGAACAGGCTAAAGCAGTCGACATTGCATGTCGGCAAACGGACACGGGCGGAAACCACGATATGTGAAGGTGCTGTATCGGTCAGCTATGCTGCTGTAGAGCTTGCCAGCAAGATTTTCGAAGACCTCTCCAAGAAATCTGCACTGCTGATCGGTGCCGGTAAAACCGGTGAGTTAACGGTGAAGCATCTTATGGGAAAGGGAATTGGAGAGGTGAGAGTGGCTAACCGAACCAGAGCAAAGGCGGAATCGCTGGTGTCAAGCTTTGGTGTCGGATCAGTTGTGGACTACGAAGACATGGTTGATGGGTTGCGTGCCGTTGACATCGTCATTACGTCGGTGAACAGCCCTTCGTATATCGTACAGCCGGAAGATGTCCATAAAGTAATGAAGCAGCGGTCCAATAATCCATTGTTCATCATTGATATAGGAGTGCCGAGGAATGTGAATCCGGCTTCCAAGAAGATCGACAATGTGTTTCTCTATGATATTGATTCGCTGGGTACAATTGTTGACAAGAATCTCGGAAAGCGCAAAGCAGAAATTCCAAAGGTGACAACCATTATTCGGGAAGAGATGGTGGACTTTTTCCGTTGGTACAACTCTCTGCAGGTCGGTCCCACGATTCATGAATTCCGCGACGCTCTGGAAGCCATTCGTCAGGAGGAGGTCCAAAAGAATATCAACAGATTTAGGCCGGAAGATCGGGAACTGGTTGAGCTGGTGACGAAGCGCATTGTGAACAAGATACTACACCAGCCGACAACAACATTGAAACGTGCGGCTGAGAACGGAATCAAGGGAAAGGAAACCATTTTTCGTATCGAGGCTTTGCGGGAGCTGTTCGGTATCAAAGGAGACAGAAAAGATCGCAATGAAGAGTAAGGTTGTGAGGATTGGGACTCGGGGGAGTGAGCTAGCGTTATGGCAAGCGCAGTGGGTACAGCGGGAGCTTTGTGAGCGCTTCAAAAGGCTGAAGGTTACAGTCGAGATTATCAAAACGAAAGGAGACAAGGTTCTTGACTCGCCTCTTTCGAAAATCGGAAGCAAGGGTCTGTTTACCAAAGAAATTGAGCAGGCGCTACTTGCAGAGGAGATTGACCTTGCCGTGCATAGTCTAAAGGACCTTCCAACGGAGTTGCCGCAGGGGCTCACCATAGCGGCCATTTGTGAACGTGAGGATGTCCGTGATGTGTTCATACCTCATCCGGGAAATCCTGAGAAGAGACTATTGCGACAACCTGAAGGGGCGAAGATTGCTACGGGAAGTTTGCGGCGAAGGTGTCAATTGCTGAATCGTAGACCGGATTTCCAGATCATGGATATTCGCGGGAACCTCACCACACGTTTGAAGAAACTCGATGAATCCGATTGGGCAGGCATTGTGCTTGCTCGCGCCGGCATAGTTAGGCTTGGGCGGACAGACAGGATTGGGGAGACCATTGATGCTGATGTCATTCTACCGGCAGTTGGACAGGGGGCACTGGCGATTGAAATACGATCTGGTGATATTCGAATTGAAAGCTTGGTTAGTGTGCTTCATGACTGGAATACCGCGCAGGCCGCGCTTGCTGAACGTGCGCTCCTCCGAAGGCTTGAAGGAGGCTGCCAGATTCCGGTTGGAACGTTCGGAACGGTAGTACTCAATGACAGCGGTGAACAGGAACTCATCCTGAGTGCAATGGTCGGCTCGCTCGATGGAAAGACCATAATTCGGGGTAGGACGCACGGGAATCCTGTGGATGCGGAGGCACTGGGTGAAGAGCTTGCTGAAACCCTGCTGAGAGGTGGGGCAGAGAAGATCTTGAGTACCATTCGCGCCAGTGCGCCGAAGCAGATCAGCGAGCAAGTCGAGGTGTAGATTGCAAGCATGAGTCTGCTGAACAAGACTATCCTCATTACCCGTCCGAGAGAACAGTCTGAAGAGTTTGTTGCCGAGATAGAGAAGCGAGGTGGGCGTGCAGTCGTTTTTCCACTCATAAGAATCACAGAACCCGACTCGTGGGAGAGCTGTGATACGGCACTTGAGAGACTCGGCGCATATGATGGTCTTATTTTGACGAGTGAAAACGGTGTCGACAGGTTTTTCAAACGTTGCGTTCAGAAGGGCGTTGAGCTCAGTGCTTTCCGGAAACTCTCCTTATACGCTGTGGGAGAGAGGACAAGTCAAGCGATTGAACGGCAAGGCCTGCAGGTTCACTATGTTCCAGAGAAGTTCACCTCTGCCTCACTGGTGGAATATTTCAAATCTGTTGAAGTCCGACGCAAACGTTTTCTTCACCCAAGAGGGAATCTTGGGAACGCTGATCTGATCCAGTACCTGTCAGACCTTGGTGCCGTCGTAGATCCAGTGATTGTCTACAATAATATTGAGCCCGAGAAAAATGCTAGTGATGAGCTCTACGAACGGCTTGTTAGTAGTAGCATCGATGTCATCACATTTGCCAGCCCATCTGCGGCAATTAATTTTCTCAAGGTTGTTCCACTAACGAGAATGAAACAGCTCAAGAGACCACCAAGAGTTGCTGTCATCGGTCCAACCACGAAAGAAGCTGTATTGAAGCTTGGTCTTACGCCTGATATCGTCGCGAAGAAATCGACAGTCAGAGGTTTCGCTAAATCCATTGAAGCCTATTACGATAAGATGATGTAATGAATGACCTTTTCCTTCGCGCATGCAAGAGGCAGCCCGTCGAGCGAACGCCGGTCTGGATGATGCGACAGGCCGGACGATATTTACCTGAATATAGAGCCGTGCGAGCGAAAACCGACTTCCTGACATTGTGCAAAACTCCGGAGCTAGCTGCCGAGGTAACAATACAGCCAGTGGATATCGTTGGCGTGGATGCCGCAATCATCTTTTCAGACATTCTTGTGGTTCCCGAAGCAATGGGAATGCAATTGGTTGTGGAAGAATCGAAGGGCCCTCGCTTTCCAAAGCCGATACGCACAAAAGAGGACGTTGAATCTTTAAAAGTAGTGGACCCGCAAAAGAAACTGCGGTACGTCATGGATGCACTTGAGACCACCAAACGAGCCCTTAACGGCAGAGTCCCACTTATTGGATTTGCTGGTTCCCCTTGGACGCTAGCAATGTATATGGTGGAGGGATCGGCGAGCAAAGTTTTCCGCAATGTGAAAACAATGATGCTGGACGAACCTGAAACTCTCACTGCGTTATTAAGTAAGCTGGCGACAGCTGTCCGGCTGTATCTCGAGGCACAACTCGCTGCAGGGGCAGATGCCGTCCAGATTTTTGACACATGGGGTGGTGTCTTGGCACCTGACTATTACAAAAAGTTCTCACTTGATTACATGTTCAAGATCGTATCAGAGATGCATAGAAACGATTCGCCGGTGATAATATTCTCGAAGGGGGCAAATCATTCACTCAAAGACATTGC
>JAPUKJ010000152.1 GCA_027295705.1 Ignavibacteria bacterium
GCCATCGCTCACAAGGCGGGAGAAGCACTCTGCATCGAGGATCGTTCAGCTCGAAGGCCCGAGGGCCGGTGCGGTCATGGTGGAGATTAAGGCGACCGGCATATGCCACACCGACGAGTTCACCCTCTTCGGGGCAGACCCGGAAGAGACTGTTCCCGGCTATTCTGGGGCACGAGGGCGCGGGCGTCGTGGTCGAGGTAGGCGATGGGGTAAAGAGCCTCAAGCCGGGGGACCACGTCATTCCGCTCTACACCCCCGAGTGCCGGGAATGCGAGTATTGCCTGAGCGGCAAGACCAATCTGTGCCAGGCCATTCGCGAAACCCAGGGCCGCAGCGTGATGCCCGACGGCTTGAGCCGGTTGCAGGGCAGCGGGCTTAACTGCGCAGACCAGGGAAAGTAGACGACATGGAGGCACTTCTTGTTGGCTTGCACTGTCGTCGCCAAGGAAATATCGCGGGCGCTCCACAATCTAATGCTTGATGGAATCCAGTATGAGAAGGTCGCTGGCCAGCACGGGAAATGAGCCAAATCGAGCAAGAAGCCGAAGAAGGCATTGTCCGTTATCTAAGCAACCTCTACCAAGTGCAAAACAAGGACAAGGCCCTTTTCGACGCGATCGAATATGAGTCCGAAGTCGAAAAGCAGTTCGCCATGGACCTGGACAATAATGAAAACATCCGCCTCTTTGTAAAACTGCCGGGCTGGTTCAAGATCGAGACACCCATCGGCCCCTACAACCCCGACTGGGCGTTCGTGACCGAGCGGGATGAAAAACTTTACTTCGTTCGTGAAATCAAGAGTACTTTGGATAGCGAAGAACGGCGCACAAAAGAAAACCAGAAAACACTCTGTGGACGGAAGCACTTCGAAACGCTCGAAGTGAATTTCGATGTGGTCACGTCTCTTTCCGAGGTGAAGATGTGATGTCAGCTATTCGAATCGAAAGCAGGGGAGAACTATGAAGCTCATACGGCTCCGCATCCAGAACTTCCGTTGTTACAAAGACGAAATCATGATCGATTTTGACGACATGACAGCTTTTATCGGAAAGAATGACACAGGTAAATCGACGGTTATGGATGCCCTCGATATTTTCCTGAACGACGGAACGCCTGATAAGCACGATGCAAGCAAGGGGGGTGATGGCAAAAATTTGACTATCACTTGTGAGTTCACGAACCTTCCCTTGAATGTCGTACTTGATGAGGATTTCTCGACTACGTTTCAAAAGGAACACTTAGTCAATATGGAAGGCCGTTTAGAGATTGTAAAGACCTATAGCGGTCATACAGCAACACCGAAGTGTACCAGCATTGCCGCAGATGCGCTTCACCCAACAGCAGATGGCGTTTCTGACCTGTTACAACTAAAGAATTCAGAGCTGAAAAAACGAGCAAAAGACCTGAAAGTTGACCTGGCAGGAGTTGACCAAAAAGTAAATGCTCAATTGCGTCAAAGCATAAGGGATTTCGTTGGTGATTTAAACTTACAGACGGTTCTAGTGCCGCTTAATGACGATAACGCAAAGAAGGCATGGAACGGTATCAAGACCTACATCCCAGTGTTTGCTCTTTTCAAATCAGACCGCGGCATCTCTGACCAGGACCCGGAAGCACAAGATCCGTTGAAGACAGCTGTTAAGGAGGCGATCAAGCAAAAGGAGGTTGAGCTTAATGCACTTGTTGCGCATGTCGAAGCAGAAGTACGGCGGATTGCTGATAAGACTGTAGAGAAACTCAAGGAGATGGATGCGAATTTAGCTCAGCAATTAAATCCTCAGATAAGTGTAAAGAAGTGGGATACGCTCTTTAATGTCAGCATTACCGGGGACGAGGATATTCCCGTAAATAAAAGAGGTAGCGGAGTTAAACGATTAATCTTGTTAAATTTCTTTCGTGCTAAGGTGGAGCAGAAGGCTAGCGAGAAAGATGATGCTCCGGTCATCTACGCTATCGAAGAGCCGGAAACAAGTCAGCACCCACACAATCAAAGGCTACTTGTGAGTGCGCTGTTGGATTTAGCCGCTGACAACCAAGTTATTATTACCACACACACGCCAATGCTTGCGCGAACACTGCCTGACCAGTGTCTGCGCTACATTCACCAAAATGCCGACAAGTCGAGAGAGGTATACCACGGTGGCAGTGAAACCAACAAGTTGTTGGCAAAGTCCTTGGGTGTTCTTCCAGATAATTCTATTAAGATATTCATAGGGGTGGAGGGCAAGCACGATATTGCTTTTCTTAAGAGTATTTCGAAGGTGTTGCGACAAGCTGGACAAGACGTCCTGGACCTCGAAAAGATGGAGTTGGATGGGGAACTTATATTTTTCCCACTTGGCGGTTCCTCTTTGGCGTTGTGGACCTCTCGCTTGGAACCTTTATCCCGGCCTGAATTCCATCTTTTTGATCGAGACAACATTCCACCCGCAGGGGCAAAGTATCAAGCTGAGGCTGATGCAATAAACATGCGGGACAGGTGCAGAGCGGTGATTACAGGGAAAAAGGAGATGGAAAATTATCTTCACTTCGATGCGATCAATGAGGCCTATATGCAACAGTCTAATCTGGCTCTCGGTTTGGCAGCCAATTTTGAGGACTTCAATGATGTGCCGGCTACAATCGCTGAGCTCGTTCACGATGCGAGCGGCAGCCTAAATGCATGGGCAGATTTGGAGGTTGATGTCCGAGAAAAGAAGATTTCCAAGGTGAAGAGAAACCTTAACCACGTCGCGGTATCGTTAATGACGAAGGCACGTATTGATAACGTTGATCCTGCGGCGGATATTCTTGGATGGTTTGAGCAAATGAAGCAACTGATCTAGCAACGTGGGGGGTCAATAGGGACCCTGTAAAATAATTGGGCACGTCAATGTCAAAAAGCATCTCGCCAAAGGTTCAAGGAGGTGAAGTCACTTACGAACTTCACCCCTTCGGCTGGAAAGCTTTTCAGAACCTCTGCGCAACCGTAATGGGTAGAATTTGGGGGAAGCGGTTCAAGCCCGCCAAGGCGATTTTCAGATTCACTACAGCCATGATCAATCGTATGAATCGGATTTTGTCGTCGAGACCGCAACCGCGAAATTCCTCTGCGAGCCTAAACGCGCCGCCGAAGTTTCAGATGAAGCTGTTTCAGTCAAAGGTGGATGCGGCCGCCGTCTGGTGTGAACATGCAACGATTCACGCAAAGACTTATAACGGTAAGCCATGGACCTATCTTTTGATCCCCCATGACCAGATAGCCGAACAAATGGGTTTGTCCGGCCTGGCGGCCAGCTGTACCCATAAATCACCGGGACAGGGAACCGGCAGCCAAGGAAAGGAATGAACACGTGATCCGCTTTCTCCATACCGGTGATTGGCAGTTGGGAATGACCCGGCACTTCTTTTCTGAAGGGGTTCAGGAGAGATTCGCCCAATCCCGATTTGATGTCATCCGTGAACTTGGTCGCATTGCCAAAGAAGAAGATTGCCAGTTTATGGTGGTCTGCGGGGATGTATTCGAGTCAAACCTGGTTGACCGAAAGACCGTCTCGCGTGCCCTCGAGGCTTTGAAGGATGTGCCGGTTTCTGTATACCTGCTCCCCGGCAACCATGACCCGCTCAACGCGGCATCCGTTTACCGCAGCACCACCTTTCTGGAGCGGAAGCCGGCCCATGTCCATGTGATTGAGGACACGGATCCCGTTCGTGTTGACGAGGGTGTTGAGATCGTAGGGATACCCTGGACATCGAAACGTCCCCTGCAGGATCTGGTTGCTCTCACAACCGGAAAACTTGAACCCATGGTCGATACCCTGCGTGTTTGTGTTGCCCATGGGATGGTCGACAGCCTCTCTCCAAATCTGGAGGATCCAGCGGTT
>JAPUKJ010000153.1 GCA_027295705.1 Ignavibacteria bacterium
AATCATGCTTGAAGGAGCGCTTCTCAAAATTCAAGATGGGAAAATCAAGGAAATAACAACTGGGAGCTGCAAAGGTGAGGGAAGTGTTGCGTGTGAAGGTTATGAAATAGCCAAGAGAGAACTGAAATCTATCTCATTACCCGGCACAATTGATCTTGGCGAGGGTGTAGCAATTCCACCCCTGCTCAGTATTACGTCGAAAGAGTAGTGCTAATAATCGCATCAAGATATTACTATACTATTTCTCGAGCCAACCATATGCCTTGCCATTCTAGACACGAAGTTGCTTGACATTCATAAGGGTCTTCGCTACATTTTTACACAGAGGCAAGCACCGTGGCTCGAAGTAGGTGCTACTGAGCCGCCGATAACAATTCCCGAACGCTTTCATACCGACGACCCGCCCTACCTCAAGCCACTTGTGGAAGAGGTAATATGTTTACTCATCAATTACTCCGACCTAGTAACTGCCGACCGGCAAGTTGCTTCTTTTAAAACGAGGTTTGGGCGTTTCTTGAAGTGAGTCTCTCTTCTTGGACCGTTGAAGAGTCAGCTCACCACCGACATGCGGCTAGTTTTGCTATGAACGGGATGATCGGAAAAACAATTTCTCATTATCGCATACTCGAAAAGCTCGGGGAAGGCGGGATGGGTGTTGTCTACAAGGGCGAGGATACCAAGCTCAAGCGTACTGTTGCCTTGAAGTTTCTCACGCCTCAAATTGTGGGGAGTGAGGAAGAAAAGACTCGATTCGTTCATGAAGCGCAAACATCTGCTGCGTTGGACCATCCCAACATTTGTACTGCTTACGAGATTGACGAAGCTGATGGCCAGCCCTTCATTGCGATGGGCTACGTCGAAGGCCAAAGTCTAAAACAGAAGATCGAAGCAGGACCGTTGAAGTTAGATGAGGCACTGGACATTGTCATTCAGGCTGCTGAGGGTTTGCGGGCTGCTCATGAGAAAGGGATCATTCACCGGGATATTAAGAGTGCGAATATCATGGTGACGACCAAAGGACAGGTGAAGATTATGGATTTTGGCCTGGCCAAATTACCCGGGCGAACGAAACTTACGAGAGTCGGCGGGGTTATGGGCACGGTTGTATATATGTCCCCCGAACAGGCGCGTGGAGAGCATGTCGATCACCGAACGGATATTTGGTCGCTGGGTATTGTCCTGTACGAGAGTGTCACCGGGCGACCTCCCTTCTATAGTGATTATGAACAGGCAATGGTGTACTCCATTTTGAATGAAGATCTGAAGCCGATAACAGGGTTGCTTCCTGGCTTGCCTAAGGAATTGGAGCAGGTTGTGAACAAAGCCTTGGCGAAAAGTGCAGCTGACCGTTACCAGCATGCGGACGAGATGCTGGTTGATTTGAGAACACTTCGAGAAGAGATTGAATCCGGGACGGCAAAGACATCAAGACGTCTAGAGTATTCGTGGCAGAAAAAAGGAAAGTTAGTCAAAGCAAGGCGTCCTATTCCGCGACTTCCTGGCAGGGTTGCCGCGCTGCTAGCCGTGACGGTTCTGTTGGTCCTTTTATTGTTCTTGTTCCCCTCCACGCGAGAAAACGTGGCTGAGTGGTTAGGTATTGTACAAGTACCTGAACAGAAGTACCTCGCTGTTCTCCCTTTTATCAATGTTGGAGGCGACCCAAGCAACCAATCTTATTGTGACGGGATAGTAGAGACTCTGAATAGTAAGCTCACCCAACTGGAACAGTTCCATGGATCGCTATGGGTTGTACCTACCAGCGATGTACGTACACGTGAGATCACCAGTGCCATTGAGGCACGGCAGTCGTTTGGGGTTAACCTCGTTGTAACTGGAAGCGTGCAGCGCATGAATGGCCGGTTTCGCCTGACGATGAATCTAGTTGATGCAAAAACTCTTCGACAACTAAGTTCTTATGTCATTGATTATGGCTTGACAAATGTCTCTGTTTTGCAGGATGAAACAGTTATTAGAGTTGCTAGCATGCTCGATGTAGAATTGAATCCGCAAGCACGCCGTGTATTGAGTGCTGGACTTACCACTGTACCAGGAGCATATGAATTTTATTTGCAGGGCCTTGGTTATATCCAACGATATGAAAATGAAGAAAACCTCAACACTGCAATCAGCTTGTTTAAGACGGCGATTGAGCGAGATTCCCTTTACGCTTTGGCCTACGCAGGGCTAGGGGAAGCCTACTGGCGAAGGTACGAAGTGTCTAAGGACCCTCAATGGGTAGAGCACGCGGTGACGACCTGTGAGCGTGCTGTAGAACTGAATAATCTGCTGGCACCTGTGAACGTGACCTTGGGGTTAATTCACACAGGAACTGGCCGGTACGACGAGGCGATTCAGCAATTCCAGCGTGCGTTGGCGCTCGATCCAGTAAGCGCCGCCGCGTATCGCGGACTCGCAAGGTCTTATGAATTCATGGGTAGACTCAAAGAGGCGGAATTCACCTTCCAGAAAGCCATTGAACTGAAGCCGGACTACTGGGCTGGCTACAATGATCTGGGAGTCTTCTATTCCCGACAGGGACGCTATGAGGATGCAGTTGCTCAATTCCGTCAGGTGGTGGTTCTCACTCCAGATAACTATCGTGGCTACAGAAATTTGGGTGGCATTTATTTTCTACTAGAACGTCGGACGGATGCTATTAAGATGTTTGAGCGTTCAAATGAGGTTGAACCGAATTACAGTGCCTACTCAAATCTGGCCACTCTTTACTATTACGAAGGACGATACCCTGATGCAGCACGCATGTATGAAAAAGCGTTAGGGTTTAATGACCATAACTACGTAGTTTGGGGTAATCTAGCTTCGGCCTATTACTGGACGCCCAGTGAACGCGGGAAGGCTAAAGATACTTATCAGAGGGCTGCGGAGCTCGCCGAGAGAAATAGGAAGGTGAACCCACGTAATCCAGACCTGCTCTCCAATTTGGCAGGATACTATTCAATGACAGGTGAACGTGCCAAGGCACTGTCATTGTTGCAAGAAGCGGTGGACTTGAAGCCAGATGATCTGTGGGTGTTGTTTGGTATCGGAGCTACCTATGAGGAGTTAGGCGAACGTGAGCAAGCCCTGCAGTGGATTGAAAAAGCACTGGAAAGGGGTTATTCTCGGACCCTAATCGATAACGCACCGGGGTTGAAAGACCTGCGAGCTGATACGCTCTTTGGACTTTTGCTGCAACGCATTGGAGATAAAAACCGAACGGAAACGGACTAATCAAGAAAGTAATTCTCGGAGCGTTAAGATAATGTGAATCACACAATAAACATACGTCTTGTACACAAGGCGCAAACCATCAAAATACTAAAGGAGGAGAGAGTAATGGCGACCAAGCCGGTTAATATAAAACGTAAAGGAGAGGGTTGCGAAGTTGTTCCAGGAACCCAACACGCTAAAAAGCCGAAGCCTGGGAGTGTTGGAGACACAGTACAGTTCAACGCTAGTCAAATTAGGGAGGATGCAACGATTCTTATCAATGAAAGGATATTTGGTAGGGGCACGATAGTTTTGAACTCCAGTAATAGCTACAAAGAGGATTTGCCGGTAGAGTCGGATGCTCCTGAAGGCGAACACACCTATACTGTTAAGTGGAAAACTAATGAATGTGTCGGCGCCTCACCGCCAAAGTTGATTATTGATTAGAAGCTGGTAAAGACTCCTCTTGATTCCTGATGACGCTCGTTCTATTTTGACGTCGTCGGGTTATCGTACGGGTGGCCGATGGATGGCCACCACAACCGATATGGTGACCCTGAGTTCCTGAATGAGGTTCTGGTAATTTAAGGAGGGGATACTGCGCGCCTTGAGCAAGAAAGAGAATGCCAAAACGGTGAAAGCGCCCTCAGAGCAGCAACCTGACCTGGTGACCTTCCTACCCTATCAGATCTTTAACATTGCGAACCTCTGGATTCAATGAACTCAAAACCCATCGGTGTGTTTGACAGCGGTATCGGGGGACTTACTGTGGTGCGTGCTTTGATGCGGCGGCTACCCAAGGAGAATATCGTTTACTTCGGTGACACTG
>JAPUKJ010000154.1 GCA_027295705.1 Ignavibacteria bacterium
ATCCATCTGCATCCATGATATAAACGTCATTCCCACCTTCAGTCCCAGCATCCCGATTGGAAGTGAAAATGATTTCAGAGCCGTCCTCTATCCAGGTAGGTGAGCCGTCGTCAGCTGGATGATTGCTTAAATTGACTGGATTTTGACCATCCCCATCGATGACAAAAACTTCGACATTATCACCGATATCTGATTCAAACAGAATCCTCTGCAGTTTTGGTTCTGGTGTCTGAGATGAGCAAGCGGCAAACAACAATATACCTGAGATCGCAGCGAGGTTGACCAGGTCATTGCTTTTGTTCTGCATTTCTCCTCCCGCTCAGGTTCATAAAACTCTGGAAATTACATTTCATTTTTTATTGACGGCAATTCACCAACAGACAGAGTGGTGTTAGCAAATTCCAGCAGTCCAATGTTCTTAAGTGTGTCTGTACCGTCTCGACCAGAAATACTATCTTCAACCTTAATACCATCATCCACCCGGGTGATCTTGTATTCTGCTGAAGGGCCTGAGAAAACAGCTGTATCTTTACCGCTTCTACCATCCAACATGTTGATGCCGCTGTTTCCACTTAACCGATTATCCTGGTCATTACCTGTCAGATTTGAGTTATTGCTACCCGTCAAAGTCGCATTGACCAAATATTGAGATTTGTGTGTGTAAGGCAATGCCACATCCAACGTCATTGAGAATGTTCCTTCAAAGCCACTGTCGATACGGGCATTGAAGGCTAAGTAAGGGTGAAAAAAATTCTCCATGACCGCATACCCCATTGGATCCTTTTCCGCAATTGCTTCCCGTGTCTTCGCCTGGTACCCTCCAATTCCAGTTTCACGCGTCGTATTAGCTCCCCACAAACCGTAATAACTGTCGACGATTGCAGCAAGGTATTCCTGAGTCAAACTTCCCTCCTCTTTCAATTCTGCAATCCATCTCGCTCTTCGTTCGCTACCATGCCCCCAAAGCCTTTTGTCATAATGCGCATTGTTCAGTGCAGCTCGAATCTCCTTCTGGTACTCAGGTGTGGCTCCTTCATCGTACCCGGAAATATCAATACCAATACCTCTATCATGCATCAAATGTAATATTTCCTCGAAACTGGCATCACGGTAATTGTCAGTATCGAGATATTCCGGCGTACCTATCGGAATGGTCTCTTCATCATAAAGCGGTTGACCCCTGAGGCCCCGTACATTTAATCTATATTTGCCATCATAACCGTTCCGCATAACCAATGTCGCGCCATTATCTGCCATTTTGTTCGCAACCTCAGATTTATCGTTACCGTATTGAGAGCCCGGAAAATCCTCTAGATAGAATGCCAAAAGATCACGGGCGTAAATCATCTGTTCGTTTGAAATCTCGTTCTGCGCAAAAATATGAATCGGTCCTCCATTCGGAGCGTCGATTTTTATATACTTACAATAGACTTCTTTATACTTAACAGGTACTGTATCTGGAATTGGCAGAATGCCGAATTCTTCACCAGCAGCGATAGCTTCGGAACAATCCGTTGAAAACCACTCGTTTTGTGATTGATTCTCAGACTGCGTACAGGAAAATAAAAGGCACATCACAAAGCAAATCCACCTAGATTCCATGTCAGATCCTCACTTTGTTCATTAACGCTGAAAAAATCATGACCAGGAAGTTCGCAAAGAACACGAATTAAAACACTCTGTCATCCCATTAATAGAGGGCTATCACCTTCTGGTGTTAGATCCCGAAAATTATCCGCGCCAAACGCAACGCATGAAACTTCCAGCTAGTTCTTCCTAAAGTACGATACCCCATAAAGATTCCTGTTTATCGAGGCGCACCGTTTTCTCATACCGCCCTGCTTTCGGAGACATTGCAGTGACAGTAATCTCGGAACGAGATTCACCGTGTCTTCGCAACCGGACAGAAAGCCGGCAAGCCATCAAAAGCGGAATAGTCCGTCAAATCTCAATCATTTACCGGTCCTCTGGCCGTGCAGCCGATGACGCGCCGTAGGGTACCAGTATGATTTTTTCATTGGGCGGATACAACCATTCCACGCCGTTGCTGGTAACGATGTGGTTGTCTTCAAAATTAATAGCCAATCTTCTGCCCCACTCTGGGATCCAGGTGTGCACGATATACTCAAAAGAAAAAAGGTTGTTCGGATGAATTTTGACATGCGACCTGTAAGGCCTGAAAGGCGCGAAGGCCGGTCCCACAGCAACCTCGCTATTACCGGTATTGCCCACACAATGACAATCGATGGAAATACCAGATCGTTCATCATCGCCAAGGGCTGCCACGATTTCACGGTCTTTCGGCGTGTCCACGAACGGTGTATAGACGTAGCCTTCTTTCTCAAGCGCTTTAACACAGGCATCGAGAGCCTCACCAGCCGTGCGTCCAACCTTGATCTCTTTGCGCATGATCTTTCTGGCTTTTAGTCCGCGTTCCCATGCATGCTTCACGCTTGCGGGTACATCCGTTTCTCCTTCTTGCAGCAGATATGCATTCCGCTTCCAATCTGTACCCATGTTCAAATGCCGAACTCCCCAATCCCAGGACAACAGGTCACCTGGCTGCAGGATATAGCTGCGTCTCCTCGTGTCCGCTCGGTCCGAGACTTCAGAATGAAGAACACCCGGCGTGCTGGAGCCCCAATACGATGAGAGGATGCCATTCTTCAGAAGTTGATCCTGTGCCCACCACCCTATATCATCTCGGGTCGTGATTCCTGGCTTAATATTTCGAAACGCCGTTTCCATAATCTGTCGCTGTAGCTCACAAATGTTCGCAAAAGTTCTGATTTCGGCTTGCACCCTGCGCACGCGAAAATCGGTTATCACGTTTTCGGACGAAATCAATCGTTTTGCATACTTATCTCCAATCAGCTTCACCAATTTCTTGTGATCGTTATAAGAAAGGCCATCGGCGTGAGTGAGCCATTCTGACATGTTCACAGCGATGCGTTTGGGGTCCCGCTCCCTGACAAATTCCGTTAGTTTGCTCTCGTCACCGGTAACCATGTCATAAACCGATCTGTCGACCCGGGCGAAACTGGTGCCTATTATGGCACGCTCTATCCGGTCGCCACCGCGATCGGCGAAAACAATGAACCCCATGGTGGCGCCTAAATCTAAGGCTAATGGATCGGGATCGCCGCGTCGCATCACATGAAACCACATGTCCACGTTGTTGTCGCGCATCGCGCCTGGCAGGATCAGGTCGAATTTCTCTCTGCGAATCAGATTAAGCAATTCGTAACGAGCGCGGGCCTCTTGCCCAAGAACATCCACAACATGTATCGCAAGGATGACAGCCAAAAGTGCTGATATGAGCTTGATCTTATACATGACAATTGCTCCTTTGGGTGAATAGGGTGAATCAAAGCCCTTCAAAGTTTCAACACAACTTATTCTATCTAGACCGAGCATTAGCGAAAGGTACCAAGATGATTTTCTCATTCGGCGGATACAGCCACTCGACGCCGTTGTTGGTGACAATGTGATTGTCTTCGAAGTTGATGGAGAGCCTGCGCCCCCACTCCGGAACCCACGTGTGCACGATATACTCAAACGAAAAGAGGTGGTTGGGTTGAATCTTAACATGTCCTCGATATGGCCGGAAAGGCGCAAACGCGGCCCCAACCGCGACTTCACTGTTGCCGGTATTGCCCACGCAATGGCAGTCGATGGAAATACCGGACCTTTCATCATCTCCGAGAGCAGCGATAATCTCTCTATCCCGAGGAGTGTCTTCGAAAGGTGTGTAAACGAAGCCTTCTTTTTCAAGCGCTTTGACGCAGGCATCGAGTGTCTCTCCTGCCGTGAGTCCCACTTTGATTTCCCTCCGCATGATCTTACGTGCCTTCAGTCCGCGCGCCCAAGCATGCATGACGCTGCCCGGAACGTCGGTTTCTCCCTCACGTAAGAGGTAGGCGTTGCGCTTATAATCCGTGCCCATATTTAAATGAACCACTTCCCAGTCCCAAGAGATGAGATCTCCGGGTTGAAAAACATAGTCAAAACTTCCCGTCTTCGAACGGTCTGAAACTACGGAATGCATGATGCCGGGGGTCCGTCCGCCGAAGTAAGAGGCACGGATGCCACGATCGAGTAGCTGATCTTCGGCCCACCAATACACATCATTAATCGTGGTCACGCCGGGACGAATATTCCTGAGTCCAGTTTCCATAATTTGCCTTTGCATCTCACACAAATTTGCAAACGTCCGAATTTCCGGTTGAATTCTGCGAACCCGAAAATCCGTGATGACATTCTCCGACGACACCAGGCGTTTGGAATATTTGTCTCCGAGTAGTTTGGTGAGCTTCAGATAATTTGTGTGGGATAGGCCATCAGCATGCGTAAGCCAGTCCGACATATTGACCGCAATTTTCTTTGGATCGCGTTCGGCGACGAAGTTCGTCAGGACATCTTCCTCGCCGATGATGTCGTCGTAGACCGACTCGTCGGCAATTTCAGCGCAGCAGCCGAAGCCCAGCACGGTGCGCTCGATCCGCTCACCGCCACGATCCGTGAAAATGACGTACCCCATCGTGACCCCGAAGTCGACAGCAAAAGCATCCGGATCCCCTCTTCTGATGACATGAATCCACATATCCACATCATTATCACGCATGGCACCCGGTAGGATCAGATCGAACTTTTCACGTCGGATGAGATTGAGGAGCTCGTATCGGGCCTTGGAATTTCCATATTGGGCATCAACATCCTGTAGTAAAGTGATTACCGCTACAGTTAGCAAAAACAGTTTTAGTGTTTTCATATCTACTTCCCAGTCAATTGTTTGAGATCAACATTTTGATCAGAAAATTGTAAGGTCTCGATGAAAAAAAGTGTATCCTTGCCATCGCGTCTAGTAACGCCATCAGTAACCGTCAGAACATGTTCGTTCATGGCTACTGTATACTCACTATAAGCTCCTGAAAACACACCTGTATCCATCCCATCAGCGCCGTGAAGTTCATCATCTCCCGCACCCCCTCGTAAGATATTATCCCCAGCGTTCCCCGTCAATATATTGTCGTATGCGTTTCCGGACAAGTTGGCGTTATTACTTCCGGTCAGCGTAACATTGACAAGATGTTGTGTCTTATTGGTATAACGAGATGACTGGTCATACTGGATGGAACAGGTGCCCATGAAGTCCTCGGGCAGCTCCGGTGTATACGTCAAGTAAGGGTGAAAAAACTTTTCGATGACCGCAAAACCTAGTGGATCTTTCTCTCTTTGCTTATCCCTGCTGTTAGCAAAATAGCGACCGAAGTGGGAATGACCTTCAGGAATATCACCCGATTTGATGGGTCTCCCCTCATATTTCGTAGGATGGACTTCCCACAAATCGTAATAATTGTCGATGAGAACCCCAACGTACTCGTTTGGGTGTTCCTCCGGTTCGTCGTCAGGCCAACCCCGCCAGCCGTTTTTAGTGGCGACATCATTGGCTTTTTGCATTTCCGCGATCATAGCCGGAAGTATCGGCTTGATGCCATAGTCGTGAACCAGATGCCAGATCTCCTCATAAGATGCATCCCGGGTAACATGGTTCATATAGTCTT
>JAPUKJ010000155.1 GCA_027295705.1 Ignavibacteria bacterium
ACCGAAGGTACTGGTAAATGGCTCAGCGGTCGGTTACTATGGACACGTTGAAGTTGGGGACGTGACTGAGACTCATCCGAAAGGAGTTGGCTTTTTGCCCGATCTTTGTGTCGAGTGGGAACAAGAGGCCCGTACTGCTGAGTCTTTAGGGGTCCGGGTTGTGATGTTGCGGACAGGAATTGTTCTGGAACAAGATGGTGGTGCTTTGGCGAAGATGCTGCTACCGTTCAAATTATTCTTGGGAGGGCCCATTGGGTCGGGCCGCCAATGGTTCCCCTGGGTTCACCGTGAAGATGTCGTTAGAATTGTGATGTTTGCTCTTGAAAACTCAAACCTCTCCGGTCCGGTCAATGTTGCAGCACCAGAGTCTGTGAACATGAAGCAATTTTGCGCTGGTCTCGGCAAGGCTTTAGGGCGCCCATCTTGGATGCCGGTTCCTCCATTCACACTGCGTCTTGCGTTTGGTGAAATGTCCGAGATGCTTCTCACGGGTCAGCGGATGGTGCCAAGCAAGTTGCTGCAGAGCGGGTTCTCGTTTCGCTTTCCTCAACTTGAGTCTGCGCTTTCAGATATCGTGGGCAAGTGACGTTATAGTATTTTGACAACGACGTTCACCCCAGAACTCCGTTGACGGTAATTCCATGTTTTGCTATTTTTGAACGTCACAGTGAACCTAAGTACAATATGAATTCTTTCGCTGCGAGACTCACAGGAGGTATTCTTACGATATGTAGGATTGTTATTGATCCTCGTTGGCCTGGCAGGATTGCTGTTGCCGGTTGTTCCGGGTTTTCTGCTATTAATACCCGGTGTGTATTTGTTTAGGAAAGGATGGAAGAAAGAGTCCCTTAGATCGCGCGGGGGTGCTATGCGATGAATACGAAAACCCTTGACCAGAACAAGCGTCCCGTGTGTGAGGCGAGCTCTTAAAACACGAGTTCATGCTTATGGTTTTTGGTAGCCCATTCCAAAAACACTCGGTCATAGGACTTTGTGTTGAACACGGCCACTTTCATGGCAAATCATTGTGCACGAGACTGTTGGAACTTTCCAGTTGAGACCCGAAATTTCTTGGCTTGATGGATAGTCCTGCCGCAATTAGCGAAATCCAAGGCCCAATGCAACATATGGGAAAAAGACACTTTTCTCTGTGACGCCAATAGGACTGTTGATGCCGACTTCAAACTCTACCCTTTTTTTTCTAGAAATCTTCAAGATGTAGCCAGCGTTTGCGCCCCAGAAAGCCGCGGCAAACGCCCCGAATGTTCCACCAAATCCGATAAAGAAAAAAGCAATCCCAATATGTCCGTCAACATATGTAGTCCCCCATAGCCGCAACTCTGGGCCGACTTTGACATATGGCATAATAATATCATTTGTACCTAGTTCAGATGAAAAGCCGAATCTTGCCACATACTTCGTGCCTGGAGGCTTTACTGGTGACCAACGATAATTTACATTGAAAAACGGGATTATGATAGCATTCGGGCTCTCAAGTGACACGTCTACAACACCTCCAAACATTCGCAGTCGATCATCGTTATCCGAAGGTCCAGAAGCGACTTTTTGTTTCAGTTCAGTTGTTGAATCAGTGTTCTCAGCCTGTGAAGGTTCTGGCGAATGAGCCACTCCGACCTGATGGAGAAAGGTAAGCATTGCGATGAAGAAGTAGTCCGTGCTTTTGAGTTTCATCGCGTGTTTTGGAAGAAATTAATGGCCGGGGATATTCGCGGAACAAAAGGACGAAGAACACATCACACGACCGCAGGTGAAGTTCTGATGATCACTCGCGGATACGTCCGTCACCAATCGCATTCCATTTGTACATCCTATCCTATCAATTTATCGTGAAAGTTTCATGCAATAGCAAGCCGTCAGACACATACCCGAACTAGGTTGCAGAGATGAGGAAAGGGAGCGGAGATGATCTCTTTGTTTTTCAGATTCGTTTCCTTATAATTAGTAGCAGTCACGTCTCTTCGTTTATTCACTGAGCATTTCACTTCCAAATTGCCGTTGCAAACTCAATCGGTTCTCGCAGCTTTCCTCTGCATTGTGCTCGCCGGAAATAGGCCAGTTCCCAGCAATCATGCAACTCCTGTTTCAGCAACTGGGGATCAGCGCGCCTTTGTTTTTGTGTCACGAAATCCGGTTCCTAGTATTATTTTCGACGATCCCGGAGCTGTACCTGGGTTGGGTCCGGAATACAGGACAATTGCTGTGGGAGGAAGACTGCTGGTAAGAAAAGCGGATGGGAGTATACAGTCGCTTGTCGACGCCGGGCAGCTATATGACGTTGCGGATCCTTGTGTTTCGTGGGATGCAACGATGATCGTGTTCTCGGGGCTCGAACATCCAGACAGCAACTGGAGAATTTATCAGATCGATGCTGACGGGAGTAGATTCAAACAATTAACCCACACGGACAGAGCGCTTGATTTGTCGCAGTTTGGTGCGGCAGCTCCGTTTCTCGCTTGCTACGATGACTTCGATCCATGCTACTTGCCTGATCATAGAATAGTATTTGCAAGCACACGTTATCCGTCGATAGCTTCATATGATCAACTGTTGACAAGCAATCTTTTTGTGATACACTCCGACGGGACGGGTATCAAAAGGTTGACGACAGAAAGGAATGGAGGTGAAGAGCCTTCAATTGATCCGATCACCGGCAGAATAGTGTACGCACGCTGGTGGGTTAACATAGACCAACCGAGCAACCAAACGAGAGATGGCATTTCGCGCGTAGGCAATCAAACTCTCACTGATGATGTTGCGAACATCTGGCATGCCGTGAGTATTCGGCCAGATGGCACGGAACTAAAATTGTACGCAGGCTTTCCCCGAACGCGATTCGGGACTCAGACATACAAGCCGTCCTTGCTTGACGATGGGAGGCTTCTCAGCGTATTCAGTCCGCGCACCTCCATGACGCCTACGATTGGCGGGACGGGAATCCGATGGTTCAACATGGGTGCGGACTTTGAACATCACGTCATCGGTGTTCGTTCGGATCAGTCTTTTTTAGAGGGTGAGGCGATCAAGGCACCATACGCAACGGATCCAGTGCAACTTGAAGGTGAGACAATTCTGTTTTCATACTCAGCAGATGGAAAGGACTTCGGACTTTACAGTTGCAAGCTTGACGGGTCAGATCTGCAGAAGGTCATTGACATGCCCGGAACTCACGAACTCGATGTGCAGGTCTTGAAGCCTCGGCCTATTCCTCCAAT
>JAPUKJ010000156.1 GCA_027295705.1 Ignavibacteria bacterium
GCCGTCATTGCTATCGCAAGATGGACGGGAAAAAAGGCAAGGAACGCAGGCAAAAGCAACGTCCCGAGTCCGAAGCCAGAGAAAAGCGTGAGTCCAGAGGCTAGTAAAGCAACAAAGCAAACAATAATGAATTCCATCAGACGGGCGTAATCGGACCGTCAAGCTGTTGCTTTGACAAGCCAACGAACGAGCGGCATTGTGTCAACAAAGTCCGAAGCGACTGTTTCAAGGAACCTCGCCCGAAGGCAGACCGTCTCGGCATATTCTTTGCCCACGTAGAACTGTTTGTGACGCAGATGATCGATCATTGGGTGGTCTTTCGGAAAACCCAGCGGTGCCTTCTGCAGTTTTTCTCCCTGGATGCCCCCAAATTCTTTTTTGAACTTCTTGTTACTCACGATAGCAAGATACTCTTTCGGCCTGTCGACAATGGCTTTTCGGATTGCTTTAAGCTGTTCACCAGTCGGCATGTATATTCCACCCCCGATGAACACATCGCCAGATTCAATGTGCAGATAAAGCCCCGGGGTTTCTGCCGGACTCTTCTTTCCGCGTAATTCAAACACCGCTGCGACACTTGTTTTATAAGGTGCTTTGTTTTTGCTGAACCTCACGTCACGATAGATCCTGAAAATGGAACGCTTCGGGTCAAAATCGATCTCCGGTGCGTCGTCGATCATCCTCTGAGAAAGAGAAGCAATCAGACATTGCATCGGAAACTTGACGTAATCTAAATAGTCTTGCTTATGTTGCTGGAACCACTGCCGGTTGTTGTTTCTCTTCAGCTTCTTGAGAAAATCTAGGCCTTCCTTTGGAAAGCCTTCAAAAGGCGGAAAGAGGTCGTCTTCAAGCGGAACTAATTTGGACATAAGATGACTAATAGGTGGTTTGTTTTGCTGAATCACACATTGAAACCAATACCGACGAACGCTCTCAAATCGATTTCACCCACAACAATGGAGATACCGATTACGTTTACCGTGGAAATGATTTTGTTACCTTTGGGTGGGCTTCAAAAAAGCTCTACTCCCCTCACTAGGCTTTGAGCAAGCAGTCAAGTTGTCACTCACTGATAGATCTCCGATCCACAATCCATCGAAGGCGTTCAATGGTTGTCACTTTTGACCCTCGTTTAGTGCCACAGCCCTTCTTGACCCAATCGGAGAACAACCTTACTTGAAATATCTCTTTTCCTTCTGATCTTCACGTGCCTCAGCTCTTTTCCAATTCCTTCAAGCAAACCTTTTGGATCTTTGAGCCGAGCTCCCCTGTAGAACCCAAAGGTCACATGGCGCTTGCCTGCGGAGATGTAGCACACCAATCCTTTCCTGAAATAGCAAGGCATTCTCCATTTGTACTTCTCCTCCAATTTGGGAGAGACCCTCACGACGATCTTCCTGAGGGACTCCACGAGTCGTTTATGCGGGGGCGAAAGCCGGGCGATGTACGCATCCACCTTCTCTTTGCTTGTAGACTTGCGAGGCATAGTAGAATCCTCCTGCAACTAGAAAACGGACGACAGTACTATGACCGTGTGCATGAAACGGATTTAGAACAGAACAGCCATTCGAGCTCGAGAGATCGGCTGTTCCACTGGAACTGAAAAGAGAAAACATATTTCACAAACTTAGCGCTCAAACCATTCCCTTCAGGTATTTCTCTCTCTTCGACGCTGAGAACTTCTCAATCGCGTATCGCAGCATGGTCCGAGGCATTTTTTTGTAGTGCTGTTTCAAGAACTTCTCTTCACTTTTCAGACTGCGATTCCCAAGCTCACGCAGCATCCACCCGACTGCTTTGTGAATCAAGTCTTCACTATCCGATATTAGCATCTTCGAAATCTTGAGCGTCTCGGCGAAGTCATTTCGTTTGATATAGTGAAAGGTTGACATTACGGAGATTCGCCGTTCCCACAGATCCTTTGATCTCGCCAAACGGTAAAGAGGCTCCTTATTCTTGTTGAACAAGAACGCGCCCACGATGTGCTCAGCTGACGAATCGACAAGATCCCAATTATTGATGAATTGAGTATTGTTCAAATAAAGTTTATAGATTCTTTTCCGTATCGACTCGCCACCCTTGGAATACATGAGGACGAGCATAAAGAGCGCGAGCAATCTTTCCTCGTGAATGGCAGATCCCAACAGTTGGCCCGCCGCCTCAAAGGGAATGTCTTGGTATTCCTTGGACAACTTTCGCAGATCAGGCACCCGGATCCCCAGGAAAACGTCTCCTTCTCCATATTCCCCGGGACCCGTTTTAAAAAATCCTCGCGAGATCTCTGCTCGCTGCTTGTTGCCAAGCTTGCGTAACCTTGCCTGAATTTCATGCACATCATCAGCCATCGGTTGAACCATTAAGTAATTTACCTGTTACGTCGATCCAAAACTCTTTCCTGCCATCTCCCATGTCAATCAACTCCCCGCGGCAGCCGTCATAGAAGACAATGCGCAGCCTTTCATGCTCGAAGCGGAGCTGTGCAAAGCCAGACAAAGACTCCCCTTCCTCTTTTGGATTCCGTTGCGCTGAGGTAAACTCAAATGGAGGAGAGGGAAACTTTACCCTCGTTGCTATGGATCCCGCTCCCGATATGACGTGGACTTTCGGGCAACCAACACAATCAGCGTCCCGATCTGGATAGTACAAAACCTGCAAGCTATGATCATGCCCTGTCAATGCAAGCTGAATTCTAACCTGGCTCGCTGTTATGACCGATCTCAAAGAGTCAAGATACTGCTGATATTTCTCTGTGCATAGATCTTCAGGATCAAACCAGTTCTTGAGCCATCCAACAGCATTCGAGTCTTTGTCACATGTCGTTAGATATTCAATGGTCTTGGTTTCATCATTCCACTCAGTGTAGCCGCCATGCTGTCCCACAGAATAAATTGGATGATGCATCACTAGGATCCGCCACATAATACCTGGTCGCCCTCTTGTTGCAGCGAGGAGCGTTCGCAGACTGTCAAGAGCAAGGCTCCAGCTTTGGGGAGGAGTTCTCAAAGGCAGAGCAGAATCAACGAATATGAATTGAACGCTATCCCTGCTGCCTGGCGAGAGTTGATAGAAAGCATCTGCGGGCATACTGTAATAGTAGGTCCAGTATACTATATCTGCCTCTCGCCTGTTGCCCTTGCTCGTCAGACCGACAGGTGCCGTCTCGATATCGATAAGGCCAAAAAAGAAGGAGACATCCACGACGTTCCGTGCATAGTAATCATGATTACCAGTGATTGCGTGAACGTTTCTTCTTCCAAGTCCTTCGAAGGGGGTCTTGAACCGGCCAAGGATTGACTTTATCTCTCCTTCCACGTCGTCGGCTGGGATATTCAACCCCGTGTTATAGAAATTATCACCAAGGAAAATCATTGCGTCAAATTTGCCGCCGTCATGAGCACCAGTGTACATGTCAGTTATGTAAGATGCGTTAGACTTCAGGACGCGTCCCGATTCACCTGCATCGCCTATCGCAATAATAGTCAGAGGCCTAGCTACACCGCTGTCCTCCGCCATTTGTTGAGTTTCCTGCTGGCTTGAGCAAGCATTAAATGCGAGTGCAAGTGCAAGAATTATATTTTTTGCTTTATGTTTGAGTTTCAATCTTTCTCTCACTTTGTTGAACGAAGCAACATCCGAGGATTTGTAGGCAGCCCTTCAAAAACGTGCATTCATGAATTCTCAAATTCTTGAATTCGCATGAAGATCGGGATGGCTAAAAGGGCAGGATTTTGTGCCTGAAATTAGTCAATTTCTGAGTCATCTGCAATGCGAACCGGAGGAACACAGCTATCGAGTTGTACAATGTATGAAACCAAGCCACTGAGGAACCTATGCACGTTTAGTGCGACCTAAACAACTCATGTTGGTTCCTTCGTGACCTCTTCTAGCAACTGAATTGATGTGTCCCATGCTTCGTCGAACTCACTAAGATACTGCAACAGCAAGTAACCCATGTATGAAGTAACTCTCAATGATGGAGGAGTATGGTTACCTATGAATTTTTGAAGAACGTGTCTCAGATCAATTGCGAACAGGTGTGGAAATCAAACTTTTCCCGTGTTGTTTCTTTTGGCCTCTTGCAGTATTTTTGCAACGTAATATTTCCATAATCCCCTACTATATAAACACGAAAACAGGTAACAGGGGCGCGTAATAGGCCTGCCTGCTCCACGAGTCTTTCGACTCTCACGAGACCGTAGGTCGAAGAGTCGTAGACCGGACAGGCAGGCTGCACGTGTCGAGTTATAACACGACAAGTGCAGTATAATAAACAATGTTAGGCGCAAACAAGAATGAAGGAGATGATAATGGATCAGATTATTTTAGATAGAATCCTGCCATTTAATTTAGCACTGAGTACGATCATATTTTACTGGGCAGCAATGATATATTTGATGCCAAAGTTAAAAGAAATATCTGCTGCAACTATATTTGTTCCAATATTGATATTGCATTCGCTGAGACATCTTGGTCTTATGTTTATGACATCTGGTGCGGTGTATG
>JAPUKJ010000157.1 GCA_027295705.1 Ignavibacteria bacterium
CACCTGTGTTGCGCATTTTATTTTCACAATGGCTAGCTCCATTTCGAGTTCTGGACGACTTCGACGACGGGACAAGACGTAGGCACAGAGGGAATACGCTGCCTAACGTGTGGCGCTGTGGATAAAACGTGGCAACAAAAACTTCGTGCCGATATTACATACCAAGATAAGACATACACCGGTTACGCTATATACGGTGGCTCGGCAGCAGAAAACTACACGTGTTTTCCATCTTTGCCCTGCATCCCGCCAACGCCTCCTGCGTGTCCAGGAAATTGAGAGAAGAGCATAAGCGAGCCTAGCTGTTTCATTAGGGAAGATTACAAAACTAGGCTCAGGTTAGAATTTTCATTGTAACACCTGCGGAGGTTTCAATGAAGAGCAAGACAGCCAACTTTATCCTGTGCTTTATATTTCTTCCGTGCACTGCAAGCACCCAATGGTTTAGCCAGAATTCTGGAACCAACTCCATACTCTGGTCAACCTTCTTTGCTAACAACGATGTTGGTTGGATTGTTTACGGCGACACGGTGATAAAAACGACCAACAGAGGTACAACTTGGGTCCCTTCTACTGTAGGCATAGCAACTACTCTCACCGGCGTGTACTTTATTGATGCTGACACCGGATGGGCAGTTGGCGGCAACTTGGCTGGAGGCTCTGCTATCCTTAAGACAACGGATGGTGGCTTGACCTGGAAAGATGTCAGTCCGGACGTAGGTACTTTCATGACCGGGGTCTTCTTTGCTGACGATAGACATGGCTGGGCGTTCGGTCAGGATGGGTTTCCAGGCAACGGCAGGATAGTTGCGACGACAAATGGCGGGACAACCTGGACTGACCAGCCTGTCGGCTCTATAAGTTATCTTGAATCAGGTTTCTTCATTGACACACTTACAGGGTGGGCAGTTGGCGCCAATGTGATCTTGAAAACCACAGATGGGGGGACAATTTGGGCGGAACAAGATACAGAATACACACACGGACCATTGAGTGTGCCTCTTCACTCTGCTTTCTTTGTTAACAGCGATATGGGATGGGTGGTTGGAGGTATCGCATGGGTCAGCGTGATCGCAAAGACAACAGACGGCGGTCAGACCTGGACACATCAGATATTTCAACCTCCAACTCCCGAATTAGATGTTGGAAGATTGAACTGGGTACATTTCGTCGATGACACCACGGGGTGGATAGTAGGTCGTGTGTTCCCTGGCATAAGGGAGCTGATACTCAAAACAACGAACGGTGGAACTACCTGGTTTAGACAGGATACTGGTATCGGGAGCCAGTTGTTCTCGGTCTACTTTGCAGACGAGAAACACGGCTGGACCGTTGGTGAAGATGGAACTATTCTAGCCACGACCAATGGCGGTACAACCTTCGTGCGGCGAGACAATAATTTGCCGAATGACAGCCGCCTGCTCCAAAACTATCCCAATCCATTTAATCCCACGACAACAATCGAATTTCTATTGCCTTCTACCAGTAAAGTAAGGATTTCCGTCTATGACGTCACGGGAAGGTTGGTTACAATATTGGTCGACGATGTAAGAACAGCAGGCCTGCATCGAGTTACATTCGACGCGGCTGGCAGTGCCAGCGGCGTCTACTATTATGATCTTCAAGCAGAGAGATTTTCTGGGCGAGCAGTCGCCAGGCTTGTTGATGTCAGAAAGATGATGGTAGTCAAATAGCAGTCAGGTCGGTCGTTTCTCCAGTTTCAAATCAAGCTCAAGAGTGTTCCTGTCTCTCCATACTTTCATTCTCAGTTTGTCACCAGTTTTAGCATCGTCGATAATCGAGGCAATTGCCACGTCGTCGCTGATCCTCTCACCATTTATTTCCAGAATGATGTCGCCGGGTTTGAAGCCTGCCCGAGCCGCCGGGCTGCCGCGTTTCACGTCGCTGACGATAACTCCTTCGACCCTGTCCAAGCCAAAATACCGGGCCACCCGTTTATCGACATTCTGTATTTCCAATCCGGTATAGAAATCACGCTCGATTTTGCCAGTCCGTTTCAGCTCTGTAATGATACCCTTCACGCGGTTAATCGGGATCGCAAAGCCAACACCCACGCTCCCTCGATTGGGAGTATAAATCACGGCATTTACACCGATGACTTCTCCGACGCTGTTCAAGAGCGGCCCACCACTGTTGCCCGCATTGATAGCTGCATCTGTCTGTATCATCCCTCTGTACGCCCGCCCCTCACTCGCACGCAGGTTCATGTCAGTAGCACTTACCACACCCACGGTGACTGTTGGTTTGTCACTTATATCAAACAATCCAAAGGGGTTGCCGAAGGCAATTACCCACTCTCCTATTATGACGTCATCCGAATTGCCGAGCTTAATATATGGAAGGTTTTGCCCACCGATCTTCAGCAATGCAATATCTGAGATCAGGTCAGTCCCGACGAGTTCTGCCTTGTACTCCTTGCCATTCGTCATTGAGACTGTGATCTCTTTCGCATTTCCTGCAACGTGATCATTCGTGAGTATATACCCGTCCGGAGAGATTAGGAAACCCGATCCGAGTTCCTGAACCTGTCGAGAATACGTTTGATCACCAAAGAATTGGCGGAAGAACGGATCATCACCCCATGGACTCCAGCGACGGTAGTAGCGCACTTCGATAACATTGATGCCAACCACGGCAGGACTGGCTGAGGCTACAGTTCTCGTTATGGCATTACGGCGAGAGGAGGTAATTGCATCGTTGATCGAGTCGAGCTGCCGTTTGCCTGTGACGGGATAAGAAGCGGTACGTGCCTCCTCAAAAGGAGGTTCCAGATCCGGTACTGACACAGCTACGGGTTCATCGGTCTTATCCGACGAACCAATCTTATAACCTATTATGCCGCCACCGACCAACAGCACTAACAGCATAATACCGACCAAGACTGGTTTTCTTTTCATGATGCCTTCTCCCCTCGCCTTCCCTTTTTCCTTTTCAGTGCCCGCTTCGCCGCCTTCACAATGTCGTCCCTCGCAATTCCATATTTCTTCATGAGCTCCACCCCTTTGCCGGATTCACCAAAGGTGTCACGGACAGCAACAAACTCCTGCACCGTAGGCAACGTTTGGGCAAGGTACTCAGAAACGGCACTCCCAAGTCCGCAGTGGATTTGGTGATCCTCGGCGGTGACAATTGCGCCTGTTTCTTTTGCGGCCTTGAGGATGACTTCTCTATCCAGCGGCTTGATCGTGTGCATGTTGATCACACGGGCAGAGATCTTTTTTGCCTGCAACATTTCCGCCGCCTGAATTGCCTCCCACACCTGCAACCCCGCTGCGATGATCGTAATGTCAGTTCCATCGATCAATGTGTTCGCTTTGCCGATCTGAAACGGTGTTGCTTCATCTGTAAACATCGGTGTGTTGTCACGGAAGAACCTTATGTACACCGGACCCTTCGTAATTGACAGAGATTCTTTCACAGCTCGCTTTGTTTCCAGATAATCGCATGGAGAGATTACGGTCATATGAGGGAGTACACGCATCAAGGCAACGTCCTCCAACGATTGATGTGTCGCACCGTCCGGTCCTACAGTGATACCGCAGTGTGAAGCGCAAATCTTAACCGGCATCTCACTATATGCAATTGACTGGCGAATTTGGTCAAATGGCCGGCCAGCTGCAAATTCCCCGTACGTGGAAGCAAATGGAATCTTTCCCACCAGTGCCAAGCCTGCCGACACACCCATCATATCAGCTTCAGCAACTCCAACGGAGATAAAACGGTCAGGGTATGCTTTGGCAAACGCATCAACCTTGACCGAACCACTCACATCTGCTCCAAGCACGACAACATTCGGGTTTTCCTCTCCCAGCTCCACAAGGGCGTCGGAGAACCCCTGCCTCGTTGCCTTTTCCCCTTTGCTTTGAATCGATACCATATGTAGTTCTTTATTTTACGACTTCTGGTACTTCTTTCTCCCACTCGAACATTACAAAGTCACCAAACTTGGTCGGTTCCAGTTCACTCAACGCTTGCTTCCCTTGCTCTTCACTCGGTGGGACACCATGCCACCTATAGTCGTCTTCCATAAATGATACCCCTTTACCCATGAACGTCCTTGCAATCAGTACGGAAGGCTTGCCCTTGAAGTTTCTAGCCTCTTGCATGGCGCCAAGGAACTCCTCAATGCGATTTCCATCGCATTCGATTACGTTCCACCCAAAAGAACGCCACTTGTCTGCAAGCGGCTCGAGCTTCATCACCTTCTCGGTACGTTCATCAATTTGGCAAAAGTTTCTGTCCACGATAGCGGTGAGATTGTCTAAGTTGTAGTGGCTAGCGGTCATTAAACCTTCCCAAACTTGCCCCTCGTCCAGCTCACCATCCCCATGCAGGACATAAACGTGGTTTGGCTTTTGATCCATGCGAAGCCCTATTGTGGCACCCACTGCGATGGACATTCCCTGACCCAGTGCACCAGATGCGATCTCCACTCCAGGGAGTCCGTGGGTATACCCAGGTGCCGGGTGGCCTTGGAGCCTTGTATTGATTTTGCGCAACGTGCTCATCTCACTAAGTGGATAGAATCCGGCCCTCGCAAGTGTGACATACCAAACCGGCGCTAGATGTCCAGCCGATAGGAAGAAGTAGTCGCGTCCTGGCCAAGTTGGATTCTGCGGGTCATACTTCAAAATGTTGAAATACAGTGATGCGAAGATATCGGCAAGCCCCAACGGTCCGCCTGAGTGACCGGATTTGGAGATCATCAGCATTTTGATGATATCCCGCCTGATTTGGCGGGCCATTTCTTTTAAATCCGCGATACTAAGTTTCTGATGGTCGGTGCCTCTCATGATGCATCGCAACGTCTATTTATTTGATTTTTCGTTGATGTACTCCCCTAATTGGACCAGCGTGTCGGACCAGATGCAGGATACAAAGCCCGACACAAAGAACGCGAAAAAGACTGATATTGACAAAAGCTGGAAATATGCCCGCTAGCAAATCCCCGGGTACGATCATCATCACCAAAGTACTTCCTATCGACGCGGTCACATTTGATACACGCAATGTTTTCTCGTCAGAATAGTCATCGATTGGTTCTGCGTAACACCCAATGGCGGATCCTTGATAATCCTCATAGACTCATTGTAGCAATCGTGAACAGTCAAGAATGCCTCCTGCACTTTCCACCAGCGCCGCTCCGCTACGGTCGTTGATGATACCACTATGAGTATTCTTCAGCATGCGATTGTGCTGTACTCTGAAATGACTGAAAATGGGCAGTTCAAGCGAAGCCAAGGGGTAGCCGAGGAAACGCGCATAACAAGAGAGAACACAGTGATGGGGCTATGTCACCTATAGATTTCAGTAGCCGTGTTTCCAAAAATAAGGAAAACCCAATGGAGAGTCAAGATAACCAACGCGATGAAACTTCTTGAATTTGTCAGTATCGTTTAGCCACTTCCTTGATTCTCCAAAGTAAAAAAGCTATATTTTTGCTACTGATTTGCTACATCGTCAACTCAGAGTAGAGACCTGAGGGATGTAACTCGCGTTGCGTGTCATTCCTGTCTGCATCCCATCGCAGACTTTCCTCCAAATCTCCGATCGATGAACAGAGCAGAGATAAAAACCCTCTTACACGAATTCAAGCGCGGAAAAGTCACCGCTGACAACGTTATCGACGCATTTTCTTCGAACATAATTGAACCGCTTGATTTCGCGACGCTCGATCACTACCGCGAGCTTCGCCAGGGATTTCCCGAGGTGATCTTCTGTGAGGGAAAGAGCGAGAATCAGGTCGCGGAAATCGCCAAGAGGATTGTTGACCACGGAAGTGTGCTCATGGCAACACGTGCAACTAACAAGCACTACGCGGCCGTGCGCAAGGTTATTAAGAAGGCAAGATACAATCACGTTGCCAGAACTATAGTAGCAAACGAACACCTGGTACGCATGAGAGGCAGAGGCACGATACTGGTGGTCACTGCAGGCACTTCTGATATCCCAGTTGCTGAAGAAGCGACGGAAACGGCAAAATTAATGGGGAACGCCACCGATCGCCTTGTCGATGTTGGTGTTGCAGGAATCCACAGAATCATTTCTCAGAGTGCAAAACTGCGGAATGCTTCGGTGGTTATAGTTGTTGCAGGAATGGAAGGCGCGTTGCCGAGTGTGGTCGGCGGGCTAGTCGATGTACCCGTCATAGCAGTGCCGACATCAGTGGGATACGGTGCCAGCTTCAATGGCATCTCTGCCCTGTTGGGCATGTTAAATTCATGCGCTGCCGGTGTTACAGTCGTCAACATCGATAATGGTTTTGGTGCAGGCTTTGCTGCAAGCTTGATCAACCGGAAAAGACAAGAGTGTTGATCAACCTGGGATTTTCAAAGGATTTGTATATGACAAAAGATTTAAGCAAGGTTCGCTACTATCAAAACATCCTGCAAACCATTGGCAACACTCCACTTGTCAAACTGAATAGGGTAACGAACGGGGCCAAAGGACTGATCCTTGCAAAAGTTGAGTATACCAATCCGGGTGGATCTGTTAAAGACCGCATCGGATATACGATCCTTGAAGAGGCCGAACGAGAAGGGCGATTGAAGCCTGGGGGAACAATTGTGGAATCAACATCCGGCAACACAGGCATGGGGCTTGCGTTGACCGCAGCCGTGAAAGGATACAAGACATTGTTCACCCTGCCAGACAAAATGAGCATTGAAAAGATCCAATTGCTCCGTGCATTCGGTGCAGAAGTCATCGTCACTCCGACGGCCGTGCCGCACGAATCCCCTGAGAGCTACACTGAAGTTGCTAAGCGCATAGTGCGGGAAACCCAAAATTCGATTCTCGCAAACCAATATTACAATCCGAAAAATCCTGAATCGCACTATAACACGACCGGCCCGGAAATCTGGGAACAGACAGGTGGTCTGATCGACTATTTTTTCTGTGGCATTGGCACCGGTGGAACGATAAGCGGTGTCGGTAAGTTCTTAAAGGAAAAAAATCGCAACATAAAAATAATCGGCATCGATCCAAAAGGTTCCATCCTGAGGGAATATTTTTACACCAAGAAAATGTCTCCGACGCTAAAGACTTATAAAGTTGAAGGTATAGGACAGGACTATGTACCTGGCGTATTGCATTTTGAATACATCGATGAAGTTATCGAAGCAACAGACAAGGAATCGTTTTTGATGGCCCGGCGCCTTACAAAAGAAGAGGGAATCCTGGCAGGAGGGTCTTCAGGTACTGCGGTAGCAGGTATGCTAAAGATCGCGGACCGTTTCAAGGATGATGACGTTATCGTAGTCATTTTTCCTGATTCTGGCGAGCGCTACCTGAGCAAAATCTACGATGACGACTGGATGCGAGAATACGGATTCCTAACGCCGGAACGGATTACCGCACGCTACGTCATGCAATCAAAGGGAAAACACGCAAAGGATTTAATCTCAATCGATCCTATCACTACTGTGCGAAAAGCACTTGACCTCCTAAGCGAAAATGACGTCTCGCAGATCCCAGTACTCGACCGGGGGAGAGCGGTTGGCGCTGTGCGCGATCACGAATTGATGATGAAAGTCATGGAGAGACCCGCACTAGTTGACTCCCCGGTGAGCACCGTAATGGGACCGAGTTTCCTTTGCGTTAACATCGACGCTAACATCGAAGATGTTGTCCGCCTGATGACATCAAAGGAAAACTACGCCGTGCTCGTTGAGCAGAATCAAGAAATCGACGGTATTTTGACTCGCTACGACGTCATTGAATTCATGGGTAAGTAAAAAACAAGTACAACAATCTTCACAAATCTGATAACCATGGGCTTCTCGACGAAAGCAATCCATGCTGGACAAGCACCTGACCCGACCACAGGCGCAATCATGACACCGGTGTTTCTTACATCGACATATGTACAGGAAGAACTGGGTAAGGATAAGGGTTATGCGTATTCACGTGTTTCTAACCCGACAAGAACTGCTCTCGAGCAAAACATTGCGGCACTCGAAGGTGCAAATGAAGGGATGGCTTTCAGCTCTGGCATGGCGGCCATCGACGCAATTATGCATCTGCTGCAGCCGGGTGACCATGTGATCATGTCACGGAATGTCTACGGAGGGACATATCGGATCGCACGACTCGTGTGGGAGGATTTCGGTTTGCAATTCGATTTCGTCGATACAAGCGATCTGCAGCAAATCGAGAGAGTGATCAAACCGAATTCGAAGATGTTGTTCATAGAAACACCCACTAATCCAACGATCGAAATCACAGATTTAGCTGGCTCTGCTCAGATTGCAAAAAAGAATAAGTTACTTTCCGTTGCAGACAACACTTTTGCCACACCCTTTCTCCAACAGCCAATCGGATATGGATTCGATATTGTCGTTCACAGTTTAACAAAATACCTGAACGGTCATAGTGACATGCTTGGGGGACTCATTGTCACGAGTGACAAAGCCATTGCCGAGAAGCTCCGGTTCCTGCAGAAGTCGGTGGGTGGCGTCCTGAGTCCATTTGACGCGTGGTTGTGCCTGCGCGGGATCAAAACACTGGCGGTGCGCATGAAACAGCACGGTGAAAATGCGATGCAGGTAGCCCAATGGCTGATGAAGCAAAAGCAAGTGAGCAAGGTTAACTACCCTGGTCTCGAAGACCATCCTCAGCATGAAGTGGCAAAAAGACAAATGTGCGGATTCGGAGGCATGATCTCGTTTGACCTCGGGAGCTATGCGGCCGCGACTTCTTTCCTCAAGAAGGTCCAACTTTGCGCTCTCGCCGAAAGTTTGGGTGGCGTAGAGACCATCATTACTCATCCTGCAACGATGACCCATGCGGCAATACCTCCGGAACAACGCCAGAAGATCGGCATCACCGACGGCCTCATCCGAATATCCGTCGGAATTGAAGACGTCGAGGATATCATCGCTGATCTGAACGCTTCTCTCAACACTTAACATCATAACTAGTTGAAGTTGAATCTCAGCAGGGTGAATTTCTTATACGAGCCCTGCCTTCGGTCGGTACGTTCGTTGTCGTTTACCAGGTGAGCATGCGCGTTACTTGAAATCCATCACTTTTTTTTATATTATGCGTGTGTATCCGATCTACTGCCAGCCTTGTTCCATTAGAGATGCCCTCTCGGATACTTCTTTAATCGGCAGGACCCACCTCATTAAGGTTCGACAAGCAACTTACTACTTCGGTTGTGATGTGATAACGACTTGTCAAATGCTGTGGTGAACCATAGGAGATCATTGTCGGTATGAAAATAAGCGATATTCTGACCGAGGACATGGTGATAACCGAGTTGCAAGGAGAATCTAAAGAGCAGATCATTGGCGCCATGATAGATTTGATCTCGGGGTCCCAAAAGGTAATCGACAAGCAGAAAGTCAGAGAAGCTATCTTCGAAAGAGAGAGAATCATGTCCACGGGAGTCGGAAACGGCTTCGCAATTCCGCACGGAAAAACGGACGCTGTTTCGGATATCGTAGCTGCATTTGCTATAACTGCTCAGCCAATTGACTATCAGGCGTTAGATGAAAAACCCGTTCGTTTGGTTTTTCTCCTGGTTGGCAAGGATAACATGATCGGTCCACACATTAAGCTCCTAAGCCGGATCTCCCGTTTGATGAACAAAGAGGAATTTCGTAAACGTCTGCTCAACCTAAAGACGTCAAAGGAAATCATAGATATGTTTAAGCAGGAAGAAGCGAGCTATTTTGAAGTGTAAGTATTATCAACCGCACATCTGGATGCGCTGAACACTTCACCGACCTGCTAGGGATGACAAATCCTAAGAAGCAATCTCCGGAATACCGACTGCTCATTGCGCCTCAGTTCAGCGAAATAGATCAGACCAACAAAACGCTATTCCTTCTAGAGACCACCAGACTATTTACAAATTTCACCTACGAGCTTTCTGTTGAGGAGCATCTGGACGGGAAAGTAATTAGGTTCAACATCCTTGGAATAAGACCTCCTCAGCTCAGCCTTCCGGCAATCGGCCCTGCACGGTTTACCCGTGAATATGAGAATCTTCGTGGTATTTTTGAGGTCGTCATTCAAGGACTCGATGGAAGCCTCACCTCTTGCTCTGTTCAGATCCAGCCAAAGCGCGTGAAACTGTTGAAATCTCCTTCAAAAAAATTTGTCGATGTCATCGTTAACAACAAAATCAGAACCGCCAACTGATCACGTTCTGCTACAATGATACCAGTCATTTTTGAAATCGGGCCTGTAAAAATCTATAGCTACGGCCTGATGCTCGGCATCGCCTTCATCCTAGGTAGCTACATACTTTCCCTTGAACTCGAGAGAAAGAAGCTCCAACCCAATTTAGCAAGCACGATCACACTCCTTGCCGTCGTGTTCGGAATTGCGGGTGCCAAACTACTGTATCTCATTGAGCATTGGAGCCAATTCCTGAAAGATCCGTTCGACATGGCGTTCTCTGCCGGCGGTCTCACGTGGTATGGGGGGTTCATTGTCGGAATGACCGCAGTTTTTCTGTACGTGAAATCCAAGAAGGTCACATTTCTCAAAATTTTGGACGGACTGGGACTGGCATTGATACTTGCCTATGGAGTCGGGCGCGTAGGCTGCCATCTTTCCGGTGACGGGGATTATGGCAATCCTACTAGACTCCCCTGGGGAACGATCTACGCTGAGGGGGTTGCTAAGCCAACAGTCATGCTAAGGGATTACTTCGAACGGTTTCCCGAAGAGAGATCCGTATGGAGATATGATTCATTGAAAGCGATTCATACTGGCACTGACAGATTGGGAAAGACCATCACCCGTTTTGACGAAGTTACAACCTGCCACCCAACACCGATTTATGAGTTGATCCTTGGAGTTGTAGGATTCATTTTTCTGTGGAACCTTCGGAAAAAGGATTTTCCCGATGGCAAGTTGTTCATGATTTACCTCATGGTAGCAAGCACGTTCAGGTTCTTCGTGGAGCACCTGCGATTGCAACCGAGGCTCTTCGTCGGCCTTTCAGAGGCACAACTTGTCAGCATCGGACTATTTGTACTGGGGTTAGCTGGCATGATTTTCCTCAACAAACGGCATACGACTAAGGTAGCCAAAATGGCATGACGACCATAGAGTTGTACTCCAAGGAAGGTTGCCATCTTTGTGATGAAGCTAAGGCCGTATTGGAGAAGATACGAAAAGAAATTCCATTTGCTCTAAGGGAAATCAAACTGGTACCGGGAGGTGAATACTACGAAGAATATAAAGAATTGGTCCCAGTCATTCACATCAACAGAGTGTTTGCATTCAAGCATGGAGTCACCGAATCTATGGTCAAAACAAGACTCCGACAATTGTCAATCGAAGAGGCCGGTGCAGACTACACAAAACAATGAAGTATCAGAATGACTTGGATAGCGAAAAGCTTTGAGGCAATTGGCATTGCGTGTGTAATGATCGGACTTGTCCAAGGCATTCAAAGCGATACCATGTGGATGGAGTTGTATCTAACCATTATTGGTATCGTCCTATTTCTTATTGGCTGGCAGATTGAAAAACGGACTGTACGCAGGCGAGGCTCCGCTGACAAACCGCCCATAACAGAGTAGTCCATATCTCGATGTGCCGGTTCCCCGGCATTTTCTCTCAGTGAACGCGTAACGCCATGCCTCCGAATCGGATCATAGCTGGCCGCAAACCTGTAATGGAAGCACTGCGGGCAGGCACTCAGATTGAGAAGATCGTCTTTCTCATTGGCGTGCACGGCAAAGTCATCGAGAATATCAAGCTGGCCGCCCGTCGCACACGCGTCGAGGTAGTAGAAGTAAGCAGGCAAAGCTTTCGCGACCTTGCTAGCAACACCACAACTCAAGGGGTTGTCGCAGTCGTTCCCACCAAGCAATATGTAGATATTGATTATGTTGTGAATATTGGAAGGGAGAGAGACCAGAAGGGCTTTGTCCTTCTCCTTGATGAGATCGAGGACCCACAGAACCTGGGAGCACTCATCAGAACCGCAGAATGTGCAGGAGCCCACGGTGTTATCATACCGAAGCATCACACCGCATCAGTTACCACCGCGGTCGTCAAAGCGTCAGCCGGAGCAACGGAGCATGTGGCAATGGCAAGAGTAACCAATGTTGTCAACGCGATCGAAGAATTCAAAGCTAAAGGTTTCTGGATCGTGGGTTTAGATATGACGGGAGAGCAGCTCTACACCGACGCTGATTACACAGTTCCGATCGTTGCTGTAGTGGGAAGGGAGGGTAAAGGAATCCGCCACTTAGTCAAGAAACATTGCGACAAGCTGGTTAAGATTCCCCTTTACGGTAAAATAAGCTCGCTAAATGCATCAGTTGCTGGTGCGCTGGTAATGTACGAGATTGCAAAGCAGCGAGCGCCTAGCTAGCTTACGTTCTTATCCCCCCTGGACAGTCCAAACTTCTTCATCTTATTGTATAAGTGACTGCGTTGGATATCGAGTGCTTCTGCAGTACGGCTGATATTCCACCCGTGCTCCGCCAGCTGCTTCTTGATGTACGCCGCTTCTGCCCTATCTTTGAAATTCTGAAACGTTCCGCCCAAACTCAGCAGGTCATCAAACTCTGTTTTCGGTCCGCCTCCGCTCAAATCAACCTGCGCCTCTTGGATGCTATTCTCCGGAACCATAATCACCAACCGTTCAACGATGTTTCGCAATTCACGAACGTTGCCACTCCAATCCATCGCCTTAAGCTTCAACAGCGCTTCGTCTGTGAACATCTTCCTCGCTATGCCATCACGCTGGCAGATATCCTCAGCGAAGGCGCGAACAAGAATTGGAATATCCTCCCTGCGCTCTCGAAGCGGTGGAACAGCTATAGGAATAACATTGAGCCGATGGTACAGATCTTCACGGAAATGTCCTTGCCTGATGGCATCAGAAACATTCTTATTGGTCGCTGCGATAACCCTCACATCCACGTCTATCTGTTTGTTTCCTCCCACGCGCTCAATCTTGCCCTCTTCGAGGGTTCGCAGCACTTTGGCTTGCGCGTTCGAACTCATATCACCGATCTCATCAAGAAAGATCGTTGCTCCATCGGCGAGCTCAAACTTCCCAATTCGCTGGCTGGTCGCTCCTGTGAAGGACCCCTTTTCATGGCCAAACAGCTCTGATTCAATTAACTCGTTGGGAATTGCAGCGCAGTTCACTTCTATAAGAGGTTTGTCTCGCCGCTTGCTATTCCGATGAATCGCTTTTGCAACAAGTTCTTTCCCAGAACCGTTCTCGCCTGTGATCAGTACGCGAGCATCGGTCGGAGCAACTCTTTCTACGATTGCAAGGAGTTCTTTGATCTTCGGACTCTCACCGAGGATCGCGTGTTTTCCCTCGACCTTTTCCTTCATCTCCTTATATTCAACCGTAAGCCTTCTTTGATCGATGGCATTGCGAACAACAATTAGGAGTTTATCTCGATCAAGAGGCTTTTGGAGAAAATCGTACGCGCCTCGTTTGGTTGCTTCTACAGCTGTTTCTATCGTTCCGTGCCCCGAAATCATTACCACCGGGAGCTCGACGTGAGTCTCCTTAACCTTCTGAAGAACCTCCAATCCATCCATCCCTGGCATTTTGATGTCAAGCAATACGAGATCCAATGGGTAACCGGCTACTTGAGAAATCGTTGACGGTCCATCTTCGGCAACGTGGACTTCGAACTTCTCATACTCGAGTATTCTGCGAATGGAATCGCGGATGCTCTTTTCATCATCCACGACAAGAACTGATTTCATCGCTCCTCCAAAACAGCAAACAAAGAATCCGGCATATTGCCGGGCACACAGGATTTCGGATTAGCCGTGGGCTCTACAGCAATGGAGAACTGCAAGTAGTCCGACGGGCGTACTGATACATCGTCGAGCAGGCGCAAGCCGAACTCTATCCCTTGCTGATTCGCCCGGAAGTCTCTTTCATCAAATGCACCGTCGACGATAAACTTTTGTTCTCCCCATTCTATGAACCCTCCGATCCGCTCAGCTGCGCCACGGGATTCAGACAAAAACGTGAGAAACGCTGAGCCAAAGAAATGTTGAAGCTTATCTCGATCCCCAGCGGGGTCATTAGGCGTGTCAGGATAAATCGTTGCAGGTAAGGCGTGGACGCGAGCCCGGAAATCATCAGGAAATTCCGACGTAAGAGGAAACCACAGAAGGTCACCGATGATTGGTAGTTTAACACCGAATGTGCGGTGATCCATCGTTCCTACAAAAGTAATCAACAGTGCTTCATAGACGTTGTTCCAACTTAGTCTCAGTGACTTTTCAAACATCGCATCCACAGCACAAAGATCACCATAGCTTTGGCGAACGTTCGCGAAAGTATCGCTTCTAATATAAGCTTTGAGTCGGTAGCCATCCTGAATAACCTTAGGGAAGATAAAAGGGGCAAAAAAGGTCACAATTTCTGGAATGTTATCATCGCGCTCAAACCATGAAGAGGCCAACCCGCTCTGACCGAATAACGTGGATGAAAACAAGCAGAAAATAATCCATATGCGATATCCAATCCACACACTTCTCATGTAACATCCTTGGCCAGTTCAGATGTTCACGTTTGAATGACGCCCGGATTAAATGGCCGGATGCTGGCATTGTTAGATCCCATAGAGATCCCTCGAGACACGACCGTGCGTGTCTCCGTTGGATCGATAATTCCGTCCACCCATAATCGAGCCGCGGCAAACAAAGGATTCGTCTCTCGCTCATATCTCTCTTGGATCTCTGCCAGCAGGGCCTGTTGCTGTTCCTTGCTGATGCGCGTTCCCCTTTTTTCCATTTGCTGCAGCTTGATGCTCAACAAGGTCTCGCTTGCTTGCTTTCCGCCCATAACTGCTATTTGCGCTGTTGGCCAAGCAAAGATCATGCGCGGGTCATATGCTTTCCCGCACATCCCATAATTGCCAGCTCCATAACTATTGCCGACGATGAAGGTGAATTTTGGCACCACACTGTTTGCAACAGCGTTTACCATTTTAGCGCCATCTTTTATGATACCCCCCTGCTCAGCGCGGCTCCCTACCATGTACCCTGTAACATCCTGAAAGAACACAAGCGGGATCAATTTTTGGTTACAGTTAAGAATGAAGCGCGTTGCTTTGTCAGCACTATCACTGTAGATGACTCCACCAACCTGCATTTCGCCTTGCTTGGTTTTGACGACAGAGCGTTGGTTAGCGACAATTCCGACAGCCCACCCATCAATGCGAGCATATCCCGTTACTACGGTCTTTCCATAGCCCGCCTTATACTCATCAATCTCACTTCCATCGAGGATGCGAGCAAGGACCTCGTACGTGTCGTACGGTTTCGCCCGATCTACGGGAAGCAATCCATGGATTTCTTTTGGATCGTACTTCGGGGGCACTGATGCAATGCGGTCGAAACCTGCCTTCGGCTTTGTGCCTAACCTGCCGACGATGCTGCGAATTTTCTTTAGACAGACGTCATCATCAGCCACCTTGTGATCAGTAACGCCGCTGATTTCACAGTGAACCGTCGCACCACCAAGCTGTTCGTTATCAATGTCTTCCCCGATTGCTGCCTTCACCAAATGCGAGCCAGCCAAGAACACACTCCCTGTTTTATCCACAATAAGCGCCTCATCACTCATAATCGGGAGATACGCTCCGCCTGCCACACATGGCCCCATAATCGCAGCAATTTGGTTAATCCCGATGGAAGACATAACAGCGTTGTTTCTGAAAATGCGACCAAAGTGTTCTTTATCGGGAAAAATCTCACTTTGAAGAGGAAGAAAAACTCCTGCCGAGTCGACCAGGTAGACAATGGGAAGATGGTTCTCCATAGAAATCTCTTGAGCACGGAGATTTTTCTTGCACGTGATTGGAAACCAAGCTCCCGCTTTCACCGTGGCATCGTTCGCCACAATCACGACATCACGACCATGGATACAGCCTATTCCAAAGATCGTTCCCGACGAAGGAGCTCCCCCATACTCCACATACATTTCATAAGCTGCAAAAAGCCCGATTTCAAGAAAGTAACTTCCGGGATCGACCAGCTTCTCGATGCGCTCTCTTGCCGTTAGCTTACCCCTTTTGTGATGTTTCTCAATGGCCGCCTTCCCCCCACCGAGCTTGATTGCCTCACCTTTTGAGTGGATAGCCGAGAGGAGCTTAGTGAATTCCTCTTTATTCTTGATGTAAGAGGTAGTTTCTTGAGCTTGAGAACCGATGAGTGCCATACAGTGTTTTTGAGCTAGTCTCCGAAAAGATATCGTGCAATAACCATCTTTTGGACTTCCGATGTTCCTTCTCCAATGGTCATGAGTTTAACATCACGGTATAGTTTTTCCACAGGAAAGTCCTTGATGAACCCGTAGCCTCCGTGTATCTGAACAGCCTCGTTGGTTGCGCGTACTGCAACCTCACTAGCAAAATACTTGGCCTGTGAAACAGCAAGGGTGTGATTCTGCCCCTGAGTCTTTTTCCATGCAGCTTGTTGAGTAAGAAGACGTGCAGCACTAGTCTCTGTAGCCATATCAGCAAGTTTCCACTGAATAGCCTGGAATTCGGCCAGTGGTTTGCCAAATTGCACCCGCTCCTTGGCATACTTTAGACTGGCATCCAGAGCACCCTGAGCGATTCCAACCGAAAGTGCAGCTATGCCAATCCGGCCGCCATCAAGAACAACAAGCGCCTGCTTGAAACCCTCCCCGACCTGTCCAATCAGATTTTGCTTAGGGACGCGAACGTTTTCAAAAACTATAGTAGCAGTATCACTGCATCGCATACCCAATTTGTTCTCCTTCTTGCCAACGCTGAATCCACTCATACCCTTCTCAAGGATAAATGCCGAGATGCTTTCCTTACCTTTGGCACGATCCGTCATTGCCATCACGACATACGTTGAGCCCACAGAACCTTGAGTTATGAAAGTCTTGCTTCCGTTAATGATCCAATCGCTGCCGTCACGTGTGGCCATGGTTTTCATTCCCCCCGCATCGCTCCCTGATCCGGGCTCGGTGAGGGCCCAGGCGCCAAGTTTCCTCCCTGAAGCTAAATCAGGTACATACCTTGCCTTTTGCTCTTCGCTTCCGAAGGCCATGATGTGCCCGGTGCACAGACTGTTGTGTGAGCCAACAGTCAATGCGACCGAGGGATCAACCTTAGCCAGTTCCTCGACGATGACGATCGATTCAAGCTCGGTAAGTCCTGCTCCTCCCAGTTCCTCCGGCCATCTGATCCCCATAAAACCCAGCTCCGCAAGTTTCCGGACGATTTCAAACGGGAACTCCTGTGATTCATCATACTCCATCACTACAGGACGCATTTCTTTCTCCGCAAAGTTTCTGGCGAGTTCTTGCACCGCCCTCTGACTTTCGCTGAGCTCGAAATCCATCCCTGTACCTGACATTACCATTTCCTCGTGTGCCATTGTATCCTCCTTTCCCTAGCCGGCCATTCCTAGAGTTGGCTCTTTGGCGACCTATTCACCCTTTCTGAAAACCATTAATCAGCTCTTGAGCAATATCGTAAGGTGTTGATTTCATTTTCATCACAGTATCCAACTTTGCGGAGAGCATGGTTAGACGTTCATTTGCCCAAAAGTCGACGCGTAACCTGTCAGCAACCAGTTCGCGAACCCGTTCTTCCAACCGCTGACGTCTTTTCCTCTTCAAACCGTCTCCAAGCTCGAGAAACTTCCGGTGCTCTGTGATTTTAGCAGCTATTTCTTCTGTTCCCTGTCCTTCAATGGCTATTGCCTTGAGTACATCAGGAGTCCATCCATCATTCTTTCTGAACGCGAGAATCATTTTGATAGACATCAAAGCCTGATCAGCTCCAGCACGGTCTGATTTGTTAAGCACGAAAAAATCTGCTATTTCCATCAATCCTGCCTTCATAGCTTGAATAGAGTCTCCGGATTCAGGCACAAGGACAACAACAGTCGTGTCTGCCGCTCCTGCAATATCCAACTCGGATTGACCAACACCTACCGTCTCCATAATGACGATGTCCTTCCCCGCCGCATCGAGAACATCTGCCGCCTCAATTGATTTCTTACTCAATCCGCCCAGGCTCCCTCGCGAAGCCATGCTGCGAATAAACACTCCTTCATCAAGCTCCACATCCGTCATGCGCACACGATCACCAAGCAATGCACCACCCGTAAAGGGACTTGTGGGGTCTACTGCAATAATGCCAACAGTAAGCCCTTGTTGTCTGTACCATCGAGCGAGTCTATTGGCGATCGTGCTTTTGCCTCCCCCGGGTGGACCTGTGATCCCAATCCTGTAGCTCCGCCCCGTTCTTGCAAAGATCTCCTTGAGTAGTTGTTCCGAACCCTCCTGTTCATTTTCCACCAACGTGATTGCGCGTGAAATGGAAACGCGTTCCCCAGCGAACAACTTCTTAAGATCAACATCAGGATTACGATCCATGTGCACTCGCGGACTTGAAGTATTCAATCGTCGCAGTTAGGCCTTCCCGTAGCGGAACAGTGGGTTTCCATCCCAACGTCTTCGTGATCTTTTCATGGCTCAACGCGCTTCGCAGCTGTTCACCTTTTCTTGAAGGTCCATGCTGCGCCTCGCATTTCGAGTTGGTGCTGTCCTTCACCAAGTAGAACAGTTGATTCACATCTGTCTCGACCCCTGTTCCGACATTGAACACATCGGATCCATCATGGTTTAGAGCAAGAACATTTGCCGAAGCGATGTCACCGACATACACGTAATCCCGCGTTTGTCTCCCATCTCCGTTGATGATTGGCTGATTTCCTCCTAACATTTTGCATGCAAATATCGCTACAACTCCCGCCTCGCCTTCTGGATTCTGGCGTGGACCGTATATGTTGCCGTAGCGTAACGACACCGAATCGAGGTGATGTACAACTTTGTAACAAAAAAGATATTTCTCCGCAGCCAGTTTGGAGACACCATACGGAGAGATCGGCCTCGTAGGATGAACTTCATCAGCGGGAAAACAATCCTGCTCCCCATAAATTGCACCGCCACTAGAAGCGAAAACAAACCTAGTGACGCCAGTTTTCACGCAGCATTCAAGCAGATTCAGAAAACCGAGTACGTTTACAGAGGCATCATAGACTGGATCTTCGACGGAACGCCGAACGTCCATCTGGGCTGCATGATGGTTCACAATCGCGAATTTCTCCTGGCGGAACACCTGATCCACCCTCGCATGATCTCGAATGTCCAGTTCGTGAAACTTGGCGGCCGGATTCACGTTGCTCAGTCGACCAGTGCTTAGATTATCCATGATTACAACCTGGTGTCCAAAATTTATGTACGCATCCGCAACATGAGAGCCAATGAAGCCCGCCCCTCCGGTAACAAGAATCTTCAAAAGCACCCCCTAGTAATCATATCGATCCCTGCAGAAATAGCCATCCAGTAAAAAGATACACGAGCACAACAGATGCAACCGAAGCAACACACATAAGTCTTTGACGGCGTACGTCAAGAAAAGCCTTTAACTTCTTCGGGTCGGCAACGATTGCAGACCCAAATCCGAACAAAAGACAGAGTAAGGGAACTATTGGGAGACGATAACGCGCTTCCGCGTGCAATACGAGTTGCATGACAAAGAAAAACAGAGCTGCCATGTACACCGGCAGAAGACGTCGACGCTTGTCCCAACTCGCAACAAACCCGATTGCCGCAGGTATCAACAACGCAAAGTCCGATGCCACTGCCACGGCTTGCAGCGGCACATTAGAGTCCGAGTTGGTAATCGGATAGATCCAAAAAATAAACGCCTTCTTTGCAGCGAGTTGCAAGGCATGCAATGGATTCGACAAGATATACTCCAGAGCAATATCCCTGTTCAGCGAACCCCTCTCGATTTCGCTCAATGTGCTGATATCAGAAACCCCATGTTCATTCGCCTTATTTTTGTGCCATGCCTCGAATCCATCATTCACGCTCCACGTTCCAGTCGCAAACGGATTATTGCCTATCAGAAGGAAGTTGCCACCCCATGAAGATACTGGCACAAGCGTTCCATGAATATCGAAATTTCTGACCGTCCAAGGAAGGAGCACTAAACAGTAAATGACACCTGCAACAATAAGGTACCCAATATTTCTTTTGCCTTCTTTCCACCTCATCCAACCGACTACTAATAGGAGGAGTGGAAAGAAGCCAACAAACGCTGCTCTCGTGAGCGCAGCAAGCCCTGAGGCAACTCCAAGAATCGTGACATTAGCAAGTGTTAAGTTTTGAATCGACCTGTACGCGAAAACAA
>JAPUKJ010000158.1 GCA_027295705.1 Ignavibacteria bacterium
TGTTGTGAAGAGAATTGAGGAAGAAGTAATGTGTCTCAGTGCTCTACAATGCCACCACCATCTGTCCCCTCCTCGCGGAGGAGGGGAGGGTTGAGGACGGGAACGGGGAACACTTTGACATGAAACTCCACTTCGACTCCAACCAAGACTACCAGCTTCAGGCCATCCAATCTCTTGTGGACGTGTTTGAAGGCCAGCCGCTTATCACCGGCGAATTTGAGTTCTCGCTCGGTGGGGCGCAGACGAGTCTTCAATTCAGCGAGTATGGCGTCGGCAACGCAATCAGGCTTACAGAGCAGGAGATTCTGGAGAACGTGAAGAAGGTCCAGCGGGTGAACGGATTGCCAGAATCAGAGAAATTGGACGGGATGCACTTCACTGTCGAGATGGAAACGGGTACAGGCAAGACATACGTGTACCTTCGGACCATCTACGAACTGAACAAAATTTATGGATTCAAGAAGTTCATCATCGTTGTACCGAGTATTGCCATCCGTGAAGGCGTGCTGAAGAACCTGCAGATCACGCACGATCACTTCCAGGACCTCTACAACAAAGCCCCTCTGTCGTACCATGTCTACGATTCCCGTAACGTGTCCATGCTTCGTGGATTTGCGTCAAGCAACACCATTCAGGTTCTCGTCATCAACATCGATTCGTTTGCCAAGGATGAGAACGTAATCAACAAGGCAAACGATAAGCTGACCGGCAAGAAACCCATTGAGTTCCTTCAGCACGCAAACCCAATTGTGATTGTGGATGAGCCACAGAACATGGAGACGGATATCAGGAAAACAGCCATCCAGAACCTGAATTCCTCCTGCACACTCCGCTACTCTGCCACGCACACGAATCTCTACAACCAGGTCTACAAGCTTAGTCCAGTCAAAGCGTACGATCTCGGACTGGTGAAGCAAATCGAAGTGGACTCGGTGATCAGCGAGAAGAGCTTCAACCAGCCGTTCATCCGCGTCGAGAGCATCAAAGCTCTCAAGACCAAGCTGACTGCGAAGCTCACGATTGACGTGATGAGTGCAAAAGAAATTCGGCGGAAGGCAGTCACGGTAAGGAACGGTGACAATCTCTATGACCTCTCAAAGGAAAGGGAGCAGTATCGGGAGGGGTACATCGTCAATGAGATCAACGCCGAGGATGGCTACATTGAATTCTCAAACGGACGGCGGTTGGAAATTGGTGCAACACAAGGCGGCTACCAGGAAGAAATCATGAAGGTCCAAATGCGGAAGGCTATTGAAGAGCATTTCCGCAAAGAAGCGAAACTCAAGCCGCTCGGAGTTAAGGTGCTCAGCCTCTTCTTCATTGACAAGGTGAAGAACTATCGGATCTATGAGGGAGGAACGGCTGTCAAAGGGAAGTTTGGCGCGTGGTTCGAGAGCATCTACAAAGAGTTCGCAGAGAAGAAGGAGTATCAAGGACTCATCCCGTTTGACGTGGAAGCTGTTCATGATGGGTACTTCGCACAGGACAAGAAAGGTATCCTGAAAGATTCACGTGAAGGTAGGCCGTCTGAAGACGACATCAGCGCCTATCAGAAAATCATGCAACGCAAGGAACAATTGCTTGAGCAGTCAGAGCCGTTGCGGTTCATCTTCAGTCACTCCGCACTCCGTGAGGGCTGGGATAATCCCAATGTGTTTCAGCTTTGCACACTGAATGAAACCAAATCGGAGTTGAAGAAGCGGCAAGAGATCGGGCGAGGGTTGCGGCTCGCTGTCAACAGCGAAGGCAACCGGGTGTTCGACAAGTCCATCAACAGGCTAACCCTTGTTGCGAACGAGAGCTATGAGGATTTCGCCAAGCAACTGCAGAAGGAGATTGAAGAGGATACGGGTGAGAGGTTTGAAGGACGCATCAAAAAGAAAGAGGACAAGGTTCAAGTCCGACTGAAGAAAGGATACGATACCGACCAGTCATTCCTCAAACTCTGGGAACGCATCCGGCAGAAAACCACATACCGCGTCCAATACGGCACTGATGAGTTGATTCTGGAAGTTGCAAAGCGGGTGCGGCAGATGGAAACGACCATAGCACCACGGATCATCACACAGCGTACGCAGGTCGTTATGGAGAATGTGGGGATCTCAGGAGCAACATTGCAGACCCGCGTTCACGGCATTGAGTCGATGAAGATGCAAATCCCTGACCTGTTAGGCTATGTGCAATCAAAGACTGAGCTCACACGTTCGACCATTGTCCGCGTTCTGGAGGAATCCGGCAGACTTTCCGATTGCCTGAAGAATCCGCAAATGTTTCTGGACAACGTCATCCGTGAGATCAAAGCTGTCCTCAGTGCGATGATGGTTCAAGGGGTGAAGTACCTCAAGGTAGCCGGGGGAATGTACGAGATGCGATTGTTTGAGGACGGCGAAATCGAGGCGTATATCGACAACCTTTACATGGTACGCAAACAAGAAAAGACGCTGTACAACTATATCGAGATCGATTCTCTGTCGGTGCCTGAAAAGAAGTTTGCCAAAGACTGCGAGGACAATGAGGATGTTGAGTTCTTCATCAAGCTGCCGAGGAAGTTCCTCATCAAGACTCCCATTGGTGAATACCGACCGGATTGGGCTCTTGTATTCAAAGGCCAAAAGAAACTCTACTTCGTGGCTGAAACGAAATCCGGCATTCGTGAAGCAGATATGAGGTCAAAGGAATGGCAGAAGATACAATGCGGTTATCGGCACTTTGATGAATTCGAGGATGTGGAGTTTCAACACGTGCGAGAACTGAAGGACCTTCAGAGACGATGAGAACACCACACTATCGGGAAAATATCATTTTGACTGACAATATTATCATTGCGTGATACGTTCGTGATAAAAAAAACGTTTATTTGAATGTTCGATCTATAAGTACTTTGAAAAAAAATTGATAAGGAGTCACGCAAATGAAGATTGGCATTTTGACAGTTGCCTTGGCTATTATTATAGTAGCCATGAGTCTGGTAGGTGGTATTGAAAAATCTGATCTTGAGAAAGCAACATTTGCCGGAGGGTGTTTCTGGTGCATTGAGCATCCGTTTGAACATCTTGATGGTGTGGAAGCTGTCATCTCCGGCTATACCGGCGGACGAAAAGAAAATCCCACTTATGACAAGGTTTCTTCCGGGAGAACCGACCACTTAGAAGCAGTGCAAATAAGTTATGAGCCAACGAAAATCAGTTATCAGGAACTTTTGGATGTTTATTGGCGCCAGTTTGATCCGACAGATGCCGGCGGCTCGTTCGTTGACCGTGGCAGTCAGTATACTTCTGCGATCTTTTATCACAATCGTGAGCAAAAAGAACTTGCTGAACAGTCGAAACAAAAGTTAGCAGAGTCAGGTATTTTCGATAAGCCTATCGTTACGCCGATCCGTGAGGCAGTGACGTTTTACCCGGCAGAGGAATATCACCAGGACTATTATAAAAAGAGCCCGAAACACTACAAGCGGTACCGTTCAGGTTCCGGGCGCGACCAGTTCATTAAGAGAGTCTGGGGGGACATGCATAACTCCAACCACAAATACATGAAACCCTCGGATGAAGTGCTGAGGGAGCGACTAACGTCGTTACAGTACCAAGTAACTCAGGAAGAAGGAACGGAGCGGCCGTTTCGCAATGAATACTGGGACAACAAAAAAGAAGGAATCTACGTGGATATCGTTTCGGGAGAGCCACTGTTCAGCTCCGCCGATAAATTCAAATCGGGGACCGGATGGCCAAGCTTTACGCGCCCGCTCGTAACGGAGAATATTGTGGAAAACGTCGACCGTAGTTTGTGGGCGACCAGAACAGAGCTGCGCAGCAAATATGCAGACTCCCATCTCGGCCATGTGTTCGAAGACGGCCCTCAGCCGATGGGACTGAGGTATTGCATCAATTCCGCTTCCTTGCGTTTCATTCCGAAAGAGGATTTGGAAAAGGAGGGGTACACGGAGTACGTGAGGTTATTTGAGTAGATTGTGTTATCAAAAGTTTGTGTAGCGGCGACTTTCTCTTCTGTTGTCGCCACCCCTGGTAATTCTCCGACATAGCGGCATTCTTCTAATGGTGTCCAGGTTCCATGGTGCGCCAAAGTGTTGTCATGCTTTCCTACCACTGCTCATCTTTGCTCGGGTCTACATATACTACCTCTTGTTGTATATCAACGTAGAACAAGTCCTCGGCAATCCCGAACTCCTCTGGCCTTATCCCATTAAGTTCAATCGATTGTGATGAGGTCGTGGGGTGAATGAATTCATACTCTTCTCTTGAAGTCGTAACCTTGATTGGCATTCTGAAATCCTGGACATCAGCATCCCACTTGTAATCGAGGGTTACATTTCCCTCATTCACTGTGAGTTTGACTTCGAGCTCCGGAAGGCCAGGGTATTTCAGGTACTGATCAAAAAAGTATGTGTAGTCTTCGCCCGTCATCTCATTTATGTAATTGACGATGTCGTCAGCAGTTACAATTTGATATTTGAACTCATGAGCGAGCCCATAAATGATCTGCCACCAGAGCGAGTCGTCATTGATGACGTGCCGAAAGGTATTCAAGACGAGCTGACCCTTGTTGTACATATCCTTGGAGCCTTCCTGGTTCACCCCATACACGCCGGTGATTGGTTTTCTGTTTAGGATTTTCGTTTTCTTGCCGTTGATGTAGGATAAGGCTTTCTCATAGCCGTGCAAGCATTCCACGTAAACCGCCTCGGCATAGGCTGCAAAGCTCTCGTGGATCCACATGTCGGCAATATCTTCCGAGGTTACACTGTTGCCCCACCATTCATGCGCGGTTTCATGGATAATGACAAAATCGAATGTCAACCCAACTTCCGAAGACGCCGTTCCCTTATAGCCCTGTACATATCTGTTTCCGTATGCAATCGCGCTCTGGTGTTCCATGCCCAGGTGCGGGGACTCGACCAACTTGAATCCGTCTTTTGGGAAAGGATACTTGCCGAAGTACCTTTCAAAACATCCCAGCATCGGTCCGACTTGCTCGAATTGCTCTCTGGCCATCTCCAGATTTTCCAGCATCACGTAGTAGTCCAAGGTCAGTGTGTCGCTATCGAAGTAGAAGTCCCTGAAGTGAACGAACTTCCCGATATTCAGCGTAGCATTATAATTGTTGATGGGATAGCTGACAAACCAATCGTAACGAGTCCAACCTTCGGGCATGGATGTTTTGCTCCGAAGCCGTCCATTGGAGATATTCATAAGACCTTCAGGCACGGTAACACTTATCATCATGCTGTCCGGCTCATCCGATTGGTGGTCTTTGTTTGGCCACCACAGACTGGCCCCCGTGCCTTGGCAGGTCACGGCAATCCATGGGTTTCCTTCTTTGTCGTAGGCCCACACAAAGCCGCCTTCCCAGGGAGGCCTTTTGGCCACCAAGGGTTTTCCCGAATAGTGTATCAT
>JAPUKJ010000159.1 GCA_027295705.1 Ignavibacteria bacterium
TTCCAGAACCCCACATGATCGGGAGCAGGCCAGCCATAATTGCGGTTACCGTCATCACCTTCGGTCGGACACGCTCAACCGCTCCCTCAACAACGGCAGAGTAAAGATCCTTGAGAGAATTCATGGTTCCCTGTTTGCGAAGCCGTTCATACGCATGATCAAGGTAGATTAGCATGATCACACCGGTTTCCGCCGCTATGCCTGCAAGTGCAATAAACCCGACCCACACAGCAACACTGAAGTGGTATCCCAGGAGATACATCAGCCAGATCCCACCGACAAGTGAGAACGGAAGAGAAAGCATCACAATCATGCTCTCCGTAATGTTCCGGAAATTCAGGTAGAGCAGGAGGAAGATGATCAGCAGGGTAACCGGTACAACTAACCGCAGGCGCGCCTGTGCTCGCTCCATGTACTCATACTGTCCGCTCCAGACAAGGCTATAGCCGGCAGGGAGCTTAATCTTCTGATCGACTACCTTCTTGGCATTGTCGACGTACGTCCCGACGTCAATGTCCTTCAGGTCCACATACACCCATGCTGTACGTCGGGCATTTTCGGACTTGATCCCTGGTGGCCCCTTACTGATCACAATGTCCGTCACCTGACCAATCGGTATCTGTGCGCCGGTGGGTGTGGGAATCAGCACTCTCTTCAGACCAGAAATATCTTCCCGGAGTTCACGTCCATACCGCACGTTGACAGGATAACGCTCGAGTCCCTCGACAGTTTCCGTGACATTCATCCCTCCGATAGCGGACATGATAACGTCCTGTATGTCTCCCACCGTCAAGCCATAGCGCGCAGCCTCTTTCCGATTGATGACAAAGTCAAAGTAGTTACCGCCGACCGTTTTTTCGGGAAAGACGCTCAATGTTCCGCGCACATCCTTCAAGACAAGTGCGACCTCCTGCGCAAGATCCGAAAGGACTTCCAAATCCTCACCCATAAGTTTGACACCCACAGGAGTCTTGATTCCTGTGGACAACATATCGATACGGGTTTTGATCGGCATCGTCCAGGCATTTGTCAGGCCCGGAAACTGAATGGCATTATCAAGTTCTTCTATAAGCTTCTCCATCGTCATCCCCGGTCGCCACTCATCCTCCGGCTTGAGCGTTATTGTCGTTTCGATCATGCTCAATGGAGCCGGGTCGGTGGCAGTCTCGGCACGACCAATCTTGCCAAAGACATGATGTACTTCTGGAAATTGCTTGATGATTTTGTCTGTTTGCTGAAGCAACTCCTTTGCTTTTGTGATCGAGATCCCCGGGTCCGTTGTCGGCATATAGAGGAGATCACCCTCATTTAGAGGTGGCATGAACTCAGAACCCAGTTGCGTGAAAGGCAGGTAGGTCCCAAGAAGAACGAGCAACGCCACGCCGATGGTGAGCCACTTGAACCGCAACACGAGGTTGATAACCGGACGATAGATCTTGATGAGGAATCTATTCAAGGGGTTTTTCTGCTCCGGCATGATCTTGCCTCTGATCAGATAGCCCATCAACACGGGGACAATTGTAATCGCAAGGAGGGCTGACGCTGCCATCGCAAATGTTTTCGTGAAGGCCAGCGGTTTGAACAGCCGTCCCTCCTGAGCCTGCAAGGTGAACACAGGCAGGAACGACAGCGTAATAATCAGGAGCGAGTAGAACAATGCCGGCCCGACTTCCTTGGATGCGTCGATAATGATTTGCCAGTGATCCTTCTTGCCACCGTCACGCTCGATGTGCTTATGCGCGTTCTCGATCATCACAATGGCAGCATCAACCATGGCTCCTATGGCAATCGCGATACCTCCAAGTGACATGATGTTCGCATTGATCCCCATGTACGACATCACCAGAAATGAGATGAGAATCCCAACAGGTAGTGTAAAGATTGCGACGAATGCAGAGCGAAAGTGAAGGAGAAAAACAATGCAGACCAGAGCGACGACGAGACTTTCTTCGATGAGTTTTTCCTGCAGGTTATCAATCGCTCTTTCGATAAGACTGGCTCGGTTGTAGGCCGGAAGAATCTCCACTCCTTCAGGGAGTCCTTTCTTGAGGTCCTCCAGCTTCCTTTCGACTGCGTGGATAACGTCCAACGCGTTCTCACCATAACGCATCACCACAATGCCACCAACGATTTCCCCCTCCCCGTTCCATTCAGCAATGCCACGTCGCAGCTCTGGTCCGAGATGTATGTTCGCAACCTGACGCAGCATCACTGGCGTCCCGTGCGCATCGACCCCGAGCGGAACATCTTCCAGATCCTCGATCGACTTGATGTACCCCAATCCCCGAACCATGAATTCCGTCTCAGCCATTTCAAGCAATCGGCCACCAACGTCATTGTTGCTCCGCTGAATTGCCATCTTGACCTTGCTCAGTGGTATGTTGTAAATGAGAAGCTTGTTGGGATCGACTTCAACCTGATACTGTTTTACATATCCCCCGATGCTTGCTACTTCAGCCACACCAGGTACCGACGTCAGCTCGTAGCGAAGATACCAATCCTGAATCGACCGTAATTCAGCCAGGTTGTGTTTGTCGCTCTTCAGGACGTATTCATACACCCAGCCAACCCCTGTGGCGTCCGGGCCAAGTGAAGGGGTAACGCCGGAAGGCAAACGCTTTGAGACATAATTGAGATACTCCAGCACACGACTGCGCGCCCAGTAAAGGTCGGTGCCATCTTCGAAAATCACATACACGAAACTCAAACCGAAGAAGCTGTACCCTCTCACCACCTTTGCATACGGTACAGCGAGCATGGAAGTCGTGAGCGGATACGTTACCTGGTCTTCCACTAATTGGGGAGCCTGTCCCGGATACTCTGTGAAAATGATGACCTGCACATCGGAAAGATCCGGGATCGCATCCAGCGGGGTGTTGAACATGGCCAGAAGTCCGGCCAGTATCAAAAAGAGCGTCCCCAGAATAACGAGAAAACGATTATTAACAGACCATTCTATGATTCGTTCTAACATAGTTTACGCTCTTCGCTTTAATTCAAGAAATCGCCTTGTCACTGGCACATCCACGCATTGCTTAAGAACACAGAGGAAGTCAGTGATTATGCGCACTGCCAGCGGTGTCACGTTTCGCCTCCTCCTGATTCTGGAATTGATCCTTCTGCATCGGTTTGCCGGGTTTGCGTGACTCCAGCATTTTTCGAATCGCCTCTTTCAAGCGGCTTTCGGAGTCAAGCAAGAACTGGGCTGAAACGACAACCTCCTCGCCGTGTTGCAGCCCCGCCAGTACTTGGATCAGACCGTTCTGTCCTTCAGGCCCGAGTATAATATCACGGGGCTCGAACTTCCCACCACCTCTCGACACAAAGACCACGTTCCGCTTCCCGCTGCGAATCACAGCCTCACCGGGAACGGCAACAACCTTCGTTTCTATGTGAGCCTCCAGACGAACGTTTACATACATTTGAGGTTTCAGTTCCAAATCAGGATTTGGATAGACAAGCCGGACTTTCACGTCCCTTGACTTCTGGTCAAGATACGGGTAGATGTAGTCCACCTTTCCCCGAAAAGTCTTTCCGGGAACGTACGGCAACTCCATTTCCACAGACTGGCCGACTTTGACCCACGGCACTTCATATTCATAGATGTGCGCGTAGACCCAAATACTCGTAAGATCAGCAATGCGGTATAAATCCATTCCGGCCTTTACCTGCATCCCTTGCTCAGCCATTTTAGAAATCACCACGCCACTAACTGGCGAGTAAATGGTCATCGTCTTGCTGACAGTGCCTTTGTTTTCCAGGTTTCTTATTTGTTCCTCTGTGATGTCCCAGTAGAGGAGCCGCCGCCGGGTAGATTCCAGCAAAGACCGACCACTCGCTGAAACCTCCTTGAAGGGGCTCCCTTCGAGTCTTTTCATGTTCCGAACAGCAAGCAAATACTCTTCCTGGGTAGCCACAAGATCGGGCGAATAGATCTCCAATATTGGCTCTCCTCGCCGCACCTGCTGACCAGTCTCATCCACATAAAGCTTCTCAATCCAGCCGGAGAACTTGAGATTTATTCGATGCAGTTTCTTCTCGTCATAATCGAGATGACCTACAGTGCGGATCACTCGAGAGAGGTCAACCATTTCGACCGGCGTTGTTTGCACACCGATATTTTGCACGGTGACCGGATCAATTGTAATCGTGGCGCCTCCTGCATGCTGTTCTTCTCCCTCGTAAACGGCTATGAGATCCATCCCCATCGGTGATTTCCCAGGTTTTTCAGATATATATGTTGGATCCATCGGTGCACGCCAGTAGAGAATCCTCTTTCCCGTCTCATCGGTCGTCTTGAGATCCTTCACTTTCTGTGGAGACTCGCCTGCAGATACTTGCTGTTTCAATGGTACAAGCTTCATTTCGCAGATCGGACAATTTCCCGGTTCATCCAGAATAACGTTCGGATGCATGCCGCATGTCCAGAGTTGTGCTTCCTGCGATGATGCTTCTTCGGGTTTCTCCTC
>JAPUKJ010000016.1 GCA_027295705.1 Ignavibacteria bacterium
GACGACCTCCCCAGACTGACGGTTGAGACGCTTCGCGACAACATCACCCTCGTCACCACCCGCAAACCGGTGAGTCATATCTGCTATCTGCTGGCGCTGCTGGCGATGGTGCTCGGGTTGTTGCTCAGACGGATCTAGGAAAGCCGAGTTTCCACAATCGGGTCGGTTCCCCAACAGCTCCTTTCTGAATCGGGTTTCAGCCGAGACGGGGCAACCTTTTCTGCTGAGGTGATCGAAGTCAAAGGGCATTCGTACGTCGATTGTCTGGTCGGTCTTGAGAAGCCATCTCTGTCATAGACATTGCGACTTGCCGGAGGGCATCGAGTTCGATACGATCTTTCTCGGTAGTCTGCCCATAGTATGGCAGCGCTGCTGTTAGAGCCGAAACGCCCAGATACAGCCAGGAACCTGGATGACTCTTGAGGAAGAGATCGGCTCACGTCAGAGAGGTAGGAAATGATACATAAAGTCGAAGTGAAATTCTTTAAGAGGTTTCTGAGAGAGGTGTTCTATCCCGAGGATATCATTATTCTCGCGGGTCCCAACAACTCTGGGAAGACAACCCTTCTTCAGGCTATAGCCGTGTGGAATTTGGGCGTTCAGCGGTGGAAATTGGCGAGATCCGAAAAATCGAGGGCAATTGACCGCACGGGCGTTCCCTTGACGAGAAAAGACTTCACGGCATTGCCCTTGCGAAACATGGATTTTCTTTGGACCCACAGAGATACACATTACCGCAAGGATGAGGAGGTAGACAAGAAAGCCGGTCGTCCAAAACTCATTGAAGTGATTTTGCATGGCAAAGAACCGGACGATAGCAGGTGGGTTCTAGGAGTTTCGCTGCGCTTCAACAGCACGGAACAAGTCTACGTGAAACTCATCAAAGAAGATGGACAATCAATGATAGACGTCCCTAAAGCCGTGATGAATCTTCAGATTGTCCATATCCCTCCGTTCTCAGGAATTGGCGCGGAGGAAACACGGTATGATCATGCCTACCAAAACCTTCTGATTGGACAAGGTAAGCCGGGGGACATCCTTCGGAATCTATTGCTGGAGGTTTACCTGAGAAAAAACGGTGACTGGAAAACACTCCAACAGGACATTCGGCAGATATTTGGATACGACCTCATTAATCCACAATATGCTGAAGCGGACCCTTTCATTCGAATTGAATACAGAGATCCTAACATGCCGTCACGGAAGGCCTTTGATCTCGCTTCCGCCGGAAGCGGATTTCATCAAGTTCTCACACTTCTTGGTTTTTTCTACGCCCGCCCTGCTTCGGTTCTTCTCATTGATGAACCTGATGCTCACCAGCATTTCATACTTCAACGGCAGATATTTGACAGGATCCGATCCGTTGCGAGGAAGCGAAACAGTCAGCTAATAGTCTCGACTCACTCAGAAGTTATCCTTGAAGACACAGACCCGACGAGAGTTCTGTCTTTCTACGCAAAACCCCATAGATTGATACTGGACACGGAACGTGATCAGGTAAGGGAGGCGTTGCGTGCGCTAACCGCCCTGGAACTGCTGCGTGTAGAAAACGGAGAAAATGTCCTCTACCTTGAGGATGAAAGCGATCTAAAGATACTGCGGGAGTTTTCAAAGGTGCTGGACCATCCTGCCAGGACGTTCCTAGAAGAACCCTTTTATCACTTCATTCACGGCAACCGTCCTCAAGTAGCGAAGCACCATTTCTTTGCTCTTCAAGCCGTAAGTAAGAACATACAGGGCGTCCTTCTGTTGGACGGAGATAACAAACAATTACCTGATCACGAGGTCGCTACTAATGGTTTAGAGGCCATCCGATGGGCGCGTTATGAGATTGAGAATTACCTATTGCATCCGGAGTGCTTGTCTCGATTCATCGAAGGCGCAAAGCCGGATCTTTTTTCCTCTGCAAGTCGCAAGAAAGGGGAAGAGTTCCTGAATAACGAACTACCGCCTGCTGTTCTCAAGGCGCCTCTATCTGATCATGATTATCTTATATCAACGGCCGCCAGCAAATCAATACTGCCACAATTCTTTGTGACAGCGGGCAGACCCATGACCAAAAAGGACTACTACCAGATTGCCGCCAGCATAAGCAAGAATGAAATCCATCCTGAGGTAGTGGAGAAGCTAGATGCGATCGACAGAATTCTCAACAATGCGAACGACTCGCACTGATCAACGACCTCAGATTGACTCTTCCTACCCATGGCCTTGGCTGTATAAACCTTCTTGGTCAGGCCCCTCGACGAACAGCAGGCCAAGAAACGCCTCCTTGAGCGGACACTGGCACAGCTCAGCGCCATGGGTTTCAGAGCCATCGCTTCTGGGCCATGCGGCAAGTTTTGCCATTGACGACAGAGTCGGGATGCGTGAAAATCCTGTACAGGTATGCAAAGTGTACCCATGTTGTTGAGCGATCCCTTAGGCTCTTGAAGTGCCGACGGTATCTAAATGGGAGGTCACAGACAATGCGTGCGTTAAGAGCTTTCACCCTGATCGAACTTTTGGTGGTCATTTCCATTATTGCCCTGTTGATGGCGGTTCTGATGCCGGCACTCAGCAAAGCCAAAAACCTGGCCCAGGGAGCGGCCTGCCGGGGGAATCTCAAGGGCTACACTTTTGCAGTCCACATGTATGCAGGCGACAACGATGACAAGTTCTGCAACCCGGATGAGTGTTATTTTTCCTCCTCGTCGCCCTACCCCGTGGAGGCCGGCCTCAGCAATCACTTGGAGTTGCGCTGGGCCAACGGCGATCTAAACTTGAAGAATTATCCGCAGTACGGCGGCACGCTCTTTCCCTACATGACCGATGCGCGTGCTTTCATCTGCCCGACCTTTCGGCGCATGGCCAGGAGCATGAATAGCTCGGACGATCCGTTCTTTCGCAACCTCGGCAGTAGCATTACAAACTTCGATCCCTGGTACAACTACAGCATGAATGCCTATTTGGGTCCAGCGAACGAAGGTCGCAGCAATCTGATCGGCGGCCTGACGAACATCCGCGTGGGTAAACTGACTCGCGTCAAGCGCGCGTCGGAGACATTTGTCTTTGCCGAGGAAAG
>JAPUKJ010000160.1 GCA_027295705.1 Ignavibacteria bacterium
GAGATTTTGGTTGAAATCGTTCGCTTGTATCGAAGTGGCCAGATCGGGCAGGCGGCTGATAAGTTCTACCGACTTGTGGCGCTAATGAGATTCGAGTTTCAAGAAGGAATCGGTATGGCGATTCGGAAAGAAATTTTACACCGACGGGGAGCTTTAGCAGACCCTTGCATTCGGGCTCCAGGTGCCACACTTGATTCGAGTACACGAGATGCACTCGATGGAATCCTTGACTGGGCAAAAAAGACCGACAATGTAAGATGGATCTAGGACTTAAGGATAAGGTTGCGATGGTTGCAGGTGCGAGCAGTGGACTCGGCTTGGCGGTGGCTCGAGCATTGGCTGCTGAAGGAGCAAAGGTTTCTATTGCATCAAATGAGTCCGCAATTATGCCGGCAGCGGAGCAGATCGAGCATGATTATGGGACAACAGCTCTTGCAAACTTTACGGATGTACGGTCAGCAGATGCGATCGAAAAATGGCGTGATGCAACGATTAAACGTTTTGGAGGAATTGATCTTCTGTTTGCTAACTCCGGTGGTCCGCCTGCCGGTGGTTTCTCATCCTTTGATGACAAGGCTTGGCAAGATGCATTTGAGCTCCTTGTGATGAGTGTTATCAGGATGGTGCGCTTAGTCTTGCCCTCAATGCGATCTCGGGGAAGTGGGAGTATTGTATTCTCGACATCATCCTCTGTGAAGGAGCCCATCCCAAACCTGACACTTTCGAACGTTGCGAGGGCTTCCGTGGCAGCCCTGGCGAAAACGTTAGCGCGTGAGTTTGCACAGGATGGAATTCGTGTTAACATAGCGATCCCTGGACGAATCGACACTGAACGCATAAAACAGTTGGATAAGATTAATGCCGACCGGCTTGGCATCTCACTGGAACAGCAACAGAAAAATTCCATTGCAAACATACCGCTTGGACGATACGGAGCAACAGATGAGTACGCACGGGCAGTTTGCTTCCTCCTCTCTGACGCAGCTGCCTACATCACAGGCGCGAATCTTCAGATTGACGGAGGTATGATCAGGAGCATCTTGTGAGCTGGGCATCCGAAGTTCAGGTATGATTCGTTACGAGGGACAATCATGGGGGTAATGCGTAAAATTCTTTTGTGGGCCTCTCAAAGTCAACGGCTTCGTGAAATGCTACCTCGCTACAGGTTTTTCCGAAACGCTGTTTCTCGTTTTATGCCTGGGGAAGAGATTGAAGATGCATTGATAGCTGCAGGGGAGTTGCGTGAAAAGCGTATAACGACAGTTCTAACCTACCTTGGTGAAAATGTTAAGGATGAAGCTGAGGCAATTAAGGTTGCTAGATATTATTGCGAGATCCTAGACAACATAAATGCGCGCGGACTGGATTGCTCCGTTTCCCCGAAACTTACCCAATTGGGTCTGGATCTTAGCAAAGACTTAAGTTATTCAAATCTCATATCGATCATTGAGCACGCTCAGAAGCTTAGAAATTATGTTTGGATCGACATGGAGTCGACGCAATACACTGATGTTACGCTAGAGCTTTATCGTTGTGCTCAGAAGGAACATCAGAATGTTGGCCTCTGCATACAATCTTATCTGTACCGGGCGGCCGATGATCTCAATCCATTACTTGGTTCATCGACGGGCATCCGTCTGGTGAAGGGTGCCTACGCAGAACCTCCTGATGTGGCATTTCCACAAAAGAAAGACCTCGATGCTAACTTCATGTTGCTATCGAAGCAACTATTGAGCGGGACACGTCAGAATGGTATGCTCCCGGCTTTTGCTACCCATGATCCAGAACTAATCCGCTGTATCAAACACGAGGCAGAAACAGTCGGACTCTCAAAAGAGGAATACGAATTTCAATTGCTTTATGGCATCCAGCGGGAGCAACAAATGGCTTTAGCGAATGAAGGCTACCGGATTCGTGTTCTGATCGCCTACGGTTCTTACTGGTTTCCCTGGTCCATGCGGCGTCTTGCCGAGCGGCCGGCAAATTTGTTCTTTGTGCTTCGCAACATTTTTATTCGGTGAAACTGTTCTTACGCATCACGAACGCAATGAAGAACTCGATTATCCTTTACAATTCTATCAGTCGAACAGTTTGACCAACGAATTACAGTTTTTCTTTAATAGAGATGTCAACTACTCTTGACCCAAGTGTTGATCAGAGATTCTCCTCGCGATGGGGCCTCTTGGTTAGCGTTCTCGGGAGTGCAGTGGGAACCGGTAATATTTGGAGATTTCCTCGCATAGTGGCTCAGAACGGGGGAGATGAAGGGGCTGGCGCTTTTCTGATAGCTTGGATTTGCTTCCTGTTCCTGTGGAGCATTCCCCTCATTATCGCAGAGTATGCTGTGGGACGCAAAAACCGAATGGGGGTAATTGGGACCTTCGTCAAGATTGCGGGAGAGAAGTTCGCCTGGATGGGGGCGTTTGTCGCTTTTGTCTCAACGGCCATCACATTCTTCTACTCAATAATAGTAGGCTGGTGCATCTTCTATTTTATCGAGATGCTTACTAGCCCACTTCCCATGACTACCGAGGCAGCAATGGCAGTGTGGGACAACTATCAGAGTGGAGGGTGGCCATTGTTCTTTCACGCGCTTGTAATGGGATTGGGAACGTTAGCAATCTGGCGAGGAATAACTTCGATCGAGCGCGTGAATAAGGTATTGGTTCCGACCCTTCTTGTTATTGTGATAATTTGTGTGATCCGAGCGGTAACCCTTCCGGGAGCTGTTGCAGGCATTGTTTACATGTTCACACCGCAATGGGATCAGCTCGCACAGCCCAAGGTGTGGTTGGCGGCCCTAACGCAGAACGCGTGGGATACAGGTGCTGGGTGGGGACTCTTTCTTACTTACGCAGCTTATATGAAACGCGAGTACGGCGTTGTCAAAAATGCATTTCTTACCGGAGTCGGTAATAACATCGTATCTCTTTTGGCGGCTTTGATGGTTTTTGGCACCGTTTTTTCGGTTCTACGAACAGAGATGGCAATGACAGAACCTCAGGTGTTAGAGATCATGCGCACAAGTGGTCCCGCTTCCACAGGTCTGACGTTCATCTGGATGCCTCAGCTTTTCGCACGAATGTTCCTGGGTCACCCACTATCCGTCCTTTTTTTTCTGGCCCTCGCATTTGCAGGATTCTCATCTCTGATTGCTCAGCTGGAACTCCCCACTCGCGTGCTCGTAGACGGGGGTCTGAGACGATCCAGAGCTATCGGGATAGTCATTGGTATTAGTTATCTCTTAGGGATTCCATCTGCAATCAATCTCAATTTGCTTAGCAACCAAGATTTTGTTTGGGGGGTCGCACTGATGATATCAGGGGCCTTCGTGGCGTTTGCCCTGTTTCGGTACGGTATCACTCGGCTCCGCGAGGAAGAGCTTCTAGTCGATGAAAGTGATTTGAAACTCGGACGATGGTGGGACTTGGTCTTGAAGTACTTTGTCCCCTCTGCAGCCATTACCCTTTTGGTTTGGTGGTTATCACTTTCAGTGACAGTCTATGCACCTGAAGAGTGGTACAATCCTTTTGAACCATTCAGTGTCATGACCTGCCTTGTTCAGTGGACTGTGGTGTTGAGCATTTTTGTTTTACTCAATCGCTGGATGGCAACACGTATGCTTCGACCAATGGTTGTTGCCCAAACGGAATGAATCACTTGAGCACATTGCAGAATGTTGAGCAGCACAAACGGATGCCGAACAATCGTCTCTACTACCTTGCGCTCTTGAGTATTCTAACCTTGATGCTGGTCTCCTCGGACTGTCTGGCAGGGAAGAAAAGAGAATGGCAAGCGGAAGATTCATTTAAAATGAAATACATCGGTGAGCTTTCAGTTTCACCCGATGATGAACTGTTGCTCTTCAGAGTTTCCACGGCGGACCTGAAGGAGAATCGCTACTATTCGAGTATTTGGGTTGTCCCCACAAAAGGTGGAGAACCAACGCCTCTCACTGATATCAAGGGATCGGTTTCCAGTCCCCGATGGTCACCTGATGGTAGCATGATTGCGTTTTTCTCTTCAGATGAGGACGGTCTTGGCCTGTGGGCAATGAACAAAGATGCCTCTGGGAAGCGAAAATTGACCGCACTCGAAAGATCTAATGTCTATTTAGGTTGGGGAGACAACGTCGGGAATGACCTGACTTGGTCTCCGGATGGAAGAAAGCTTGCCTATACTGCCGCAGGGCCGAGGCATTATTCCAACGATCCTTCCCCCCAGAACCCACCAAATGGAAACGATGTCATGGTTGTTGATCGACTTCTCTTCAAGGGGATATACTACTATTCGGACTTGCGCCGGACGTATGTCTGGGTTATTTCAGTTGATGGTGGTGTACCGGAGCAGATCTCCTTCGGGGAATATGACTACCACTCTATCTCCTGGTCTCCGGATGGAAAAAGAATTGCTTCTGTGTCGAACAGAACTGGCAAAGATGACTTCAACGCCAACACAGACATATGTCTCCTTTCGCCCATTGGAGAGGACTTGATCCAATTGACTCAAACGGTTGGTCCTGAATATCAACCCATCTGGTCTCCTGACGGTTCATGGATCGCATATTTAGGGAGGATGAGAGATCACAGAAGCAAGGAAAGCGATGCGGAACTCAAAAAAGTATTCGTCATCCCCGTGGGAAGTGGAAGCCCTGTGGATCTTACGGCCCGACTTGATCGCTGGAGCTATCCACCTCA
>JAPUKJ010000161.1 GCA_027295705.1 Ignavibacteria bacterium
TGACATATAGATTTTGAATTTTGTCAAGTTTTTTTCATATGATCTCAGGCAGTACCATTGGATAATATTCATATCATGATGTTTAGCAGAAGCTGCATAACTTTCAAAAACGGTCGAAACTTATTAGCATAATGCAATAATTTTTATTGACTTTTGATTCAAGATATCTTATAAAATTAATGTTGTTCGGAAATCGTACAATCTGTTGTTAGACGTTAAATCAATTATGAGGTATTCATATGGGAACTAATGAATGGTTAATGTTAGCTATCTTATCATGATTTGGTTAAAGGTTCTGGCACCTATTCTTGTGATAAAAGGACGAAGAAACATAAATCCGTGAAGAATAGCCTCTTCATTGTCATGTTGGTGGGCTCAAGACATTGAAGCTCAGAAAAAGAGAATAACTGTTAGACCGTAGGTGAAGTGCTGCGTAGAATGAGAAACAAAGAATGATTGGTAAAACAATCTCTCACTACAAAATCCTCGAAAAACTCGGCGAAGGTGGCATGGGCGTGGTCTACAAAGCCGAGGATACAAAACTCGACCGCTTTGTGGCCCTCAAATTCCTGCCCCAACATCTCAGCACCGGTGGAGATGCAAAGAAACGTTTCATTCACGAAGCCAAAGCGGCCTCGGCGCTCGACCATCCCAACATCTGCACCATTTACGAAATCGACGAGACTGAAGACGGCCAGATGTTCATCGCCATGGCTTACTATGAAGGAGAGACGCTGAAAGAGAAAATCGAATCCCGCAGAGAGGGATTGGCGATTGACGAAGCAGTCAATTTGACGATGCAAATTGGCCAAGGATTGCTGCGGGCAAACGCAAAGGATATCGTTCACCGCGATATTAAGCCGGCCAACATTATGATCACGCTTCGTAATGAAAGTGAAGATAGTTGACTTCGGTCTCGCGAAGTTAGCGGGACAGACAAAGCTCACCAAGAGCGGCACAAGCTTGGGGACGGTGGCCTACATGTCCCCGGAGCAAGCGCAAGGTGCGATTGTTGACCACCGCACCGACATCTGGGCCCTGGGGGCTGTGCTTTATGAAATGGTAACGGGTCAGCAACCCTTCAAAGGCGATTACGAGCAGGCAGTTGTATATTCCATCTTACATGAAGACCCGGAACCCATAAAAACACTGCGTACCGACCTACCGATGGAATTAGCAATAATCGCTAACAAGTGTCTGGCAAAAGAGCCGCCGGAACGTTACCAGCACGTAGACGAAATGCTCGTTCCTTTGACAGCCCTGAACGAAACTCTCAAGGCCGCGAAGTTAAAGTCAAAACCACCCAAAGAAACGTCCCCAAAGAAGAAACGCACATTTCTATACGCTGGTATTGCAACGGCCCTCCTTTTGCTTCTCGCGGCAAGATTTTTCTTCACGGACTCTGGTGGCACGAAGGTCATAGATTCGATTGCCGTCCTGCCTTTGGATAATCTCTCGGGCAACCCGAAGCAGGAGTACTTTGCCGATGGCATGACCGAGGCCTTGATTGCCGACCTGTCGAGAATTAGCTCCCTGCGAGTAATCTCGCGTAGGTCGGTGATGCAATACAAGGGTGTGCACAAACCGTTGACGGAAATTGCCAGAGAACTCAATGTAGCTGCTATCGTGGTAGGATCGGTATTTCAGGATGGCGAGCGGGTTCGGATCACGGTGCAGTTGATCGAAGCAGCGAGAGACCGGCACCTATGGGCCAAGGAATACGACCGCGACTTGCGAGACATCTTAGCGTTGCAGAGTGAAGTGGCGCGGGCGATTGCCCGGGAGATTAACATCACACTGACCCAGGATGAGGAAACACGCCTAGCCAGTAGCCACGCAGTAAATCCCGCTGCGCATGAGGTGTTTCTCCAAGGTCAGTACCATCTAAGACGGGGCCAGAATAGCGCGGAGAACCGAGCGGATGAGATAAAATCCAGTATCGCGTTCTTCCAACAAGCGATCGAGTTAGACCCGGACTGGGCTTTGGCCCATGCGGTCCTGGCCCAGGCGTACCATTGGTTTGGCAGCAAAGGTGGTTTAAGCTCGCCCGCAGGGTTCTATTCAAAATCGAAGGCAACGGCGCGGAAAGCGCTGGAGCTCGATGAAACCGTTTCCCAAGCACACGCTGCACTGGGATTTGTGCTGTATAGGTATGATTGGGATTGGGTTGGCGCTGAAAGAGAATTGCGGCGTGCTGTTGAACTCGATCCAAACTCACATGCATGGGAAGTGGCTCTCTTTCTTTATTTCGTGGGTTCTTATGAGGAGGCCATCCTATGGTATAAGCGTGCTGAGGAGCGAAATCCACTCTCAGTCCCCCTGAAGGCGGAGTTAGGATCTGCCTACACTTGCGCAGGACATTACGATCAGGCCATAGAGTACCTACGCAACACACTTGATTTGAAGCCAAGCGATAGAGCGCTCCAATATTTCCTCGTTAACGCCTACTTGCGTAAGTCCATGTACGAGGAGGCCATTGCTGAGGTGCAAAAGGTATTAGCCCTAGGAGAGTCCGCTGGATTCCTAGCCCTACTTGGACGTGCCTATACGCTGGCGGGTAGAAGAGACGATGCTCTCGAGGTGCTTAACCAATTACAAAAGAGATACGGCAACGGTTTTTCCCTGGACTTGGTGCAAATCTACATCGCCCTGGGAAACAAGGACAAGGCGTTGACGCTGCTGCAGAAGGCCTATGAAAAACGTCATGGCTGGCTCCCTTCTATCAAGTGTTCGATAATGTCTGACAGTCTGCGGGACAATCCCGCTTTCCAGGAAATTCTGCGTGGTATCAATTTTCCCGAGGGAGATATTCAATTTGAAACTCGTAAATAGAGACCCAGCATGATGGTAATAATAGATCGTCATAACCTTTAAGGTTTAGAGAGAAACAATGGTTGCAGGTACAATCCGTATAACATTCGGCTGCAGTGGATGCTGACGCAGGTCGAATTTCTGGCTTTGGAGCTTCGCTCGACCTTCTGTGTTAAACCAAAATACGAGTGCCCGCAACCGCACCACTGAGCCGTAGGGGTTATGCAGCGAGTTCCATTCAATGCCTCAGAATTACATTCA
>JAPUKJ010000162.1 GCA_027295705.1 Ignavibacteria bacterium
CGAACCAAGCTTGAGCGCCGGAAAATGTATGAACACTGCCAGGTCAGAACTGTCTGCTTGAACAAGATGTCGCATGAAATCCAGCTGACCAGCAGGGACTATGCCATGAGGGTCGATCTCGTCCGGCCCTCGCGCATCTATTGCAACGAAGCGAAAGCCTTTGAGGTCAAACGTGTATGACAGAAGGTCTTCGTCGTCACTGACCTCTTTCCGGGGTCCCAGAGGTAAGAATCGACGGATGTACCTCGAAGTGTCATGGTTGCCGGTTACAAAGTAGATAGGAACATTCAGCTTGGAGAAAGACTCCGCAGCGAGTTTATATGAATCGGGATCTGGGCCAGCTACCACGTCGCCAGTATGAACAACGAAATCGGGGCGCATAGGAAGATTGTTTATTTTATCGACTATCAATTCAGTTGATGGGAGTGGTTCGAGACCGTGGAAACAAAAATCGCGTGTTGGTCCAATGTGCGTATCACTGATATGAATAAAATGGACCTCTTCCCTTGTCATCGTTATTTTGGGTTATCCGCCCTCGTTTTGACCTACCGTAGCACTCAAGCCCGCGATGGACAAACTAATAGATTGGACAGAACAATTCCAGCGCTATCCTTGTTGCGCCACGACTTTGCCCCGAGAGTGGTGTCAATGCGAAGCCAGGTCGATTACCATCCGATGGAGACCTGCAACTACGCGTGCTGTAGCGGCATAGTTCACCTTATCCGGCGTGTCTTCTGCACTGTGGTAGTGCGCATACCTGAAAGGAGCAGTATCGGTAATCATGACGGCAGGATAGCCTTCTTGCCAGAATGCCCAGTGGTCCGACCATCCTAAGCCGGTAATCCAACCGGGCGCGGCGATTCCCTCAGAAGGAAATGGAGTCTGCCCTCGGAACGAAGCAATGCAACGATGAACCAATGTCCGGGAAGCGAAATTTCCAACAAAGCCAACGAAGTTACCAGTATCTGGATAAAAGAAACTAAAGGGGAAGGGGTACTTCTGGCTTCCCCCATGGTTCAAATAGCAGCCGATCGTTTCAATTGAGAGCATTGCCGTGACTTTTTCTCCTTGCTTTCGCGAGCGACGAGCATACACACGACTTCCCATGTATCGCGTACGGAAGAACGGAGGCTCCTCATTCACAAAGGTCACGAGACGGATAGTCCGTGCAACCGGTTTTCCTGCAAGGAGACGCGCAAATTCAAGAACGGCCGCAACACCCGAGCCGTTGTCATTAGCTCCTGGGGAACCATAAACCGAGTCATAATGAGCCCCAACCACAACAAGCTCATCAGGTACTGTTGTACCGGGGACTACCACCTCTAGGTTTTTCACGACTTTACCACCTGCTTCAAACTCTTGACACAACACATTGTGTCCGTAAGCCTGGAATTCCTCTTCGATATACTGGGCGGAGGCCTCAAGTGCGGAGAACCGAAACACCGTCCGCTCGCCAATATCTCCAGCAAGCACCTGCACATGCTTTCTAATTCGATCAAGAATCTCGAGTTCATGTTGAGTAGGCGGAGGCTGCGGTTCCGAGTGCGATCGACCCGGCATACGGATCATATTTACTTCCGATTGAGGCTATCTGAGGAAAGCACAAGGAGGGGTGAGCTGTCTCTCACCGCAGGAGCACCAGTTTCTTCGTCGCTGAAAAATGATCAGCGCGGAGGCGATACAAGTAGACACCGCTTGCCAGGCCAGAATTCTTGAATATAGCTCTGTGGTAACCTGCATCCATTTGCTCATCAACAAGCAACGCGACTTGTTGTCCCAGATAGTTAAACACGGCAAGCTCAACGCGCGAATCATATGGCAAGCTGTAGGCAATCACAGTTGATGGATTAAACGGATTTGGATAGTTTTGACTCAAACTGAATTCTCGCGGCAGTCCGTGACTGGCGTTCACATCTGTTATTAACACTGAAAATTGACGTGTCTCACTGAATGGGCCCCAGCCAGCGGCATTGTATGCCCTTACTTTCCACCAATATGTATTGCTTAGAAGATGTCGGACAATAGTAGTGGTATCGCTGATCATCGAGTCAATATCAGTATTTACAAAGAGTGAATCAACGGCTTTTTCGAACCAATATCGGCTCACGGACGGTTGGCTCCAGAACCAGAGGAAGCGAGCAGTATCAGCTCCAATTACTGCTCCATTGGATGGAGAGACGAGAACAATTTGGCTCGGCAACGGGACAATCGTTGCGAAATTCCATGTGACTGACCATGGGCCAGAACCGCCGGCTTTTTTTGCATTCACTCGCCAAAAGTGCTTCGTATTATGCTCCAGCTGGCTCATCAAGCGGGATGTGTCCACCATGGAAGAATCATCAAGAACGATACCAAGTACAAAGGTCGAATCAGTCGCCACCTGCAGGCGGTATGTGGCTGCTCCAGCAACCATGTTCCATTTGAGCACTGGCGTTGTTGACACATCTCGTGCACCATCTGGAGGTGAAACCAGAGTTGGGGCAGATGGAGTCGCGGCAACGGTCGTAAAGGTCCACCAAGGACTAAATGCACCCCAGCCAATTTCATTCTGAGCTTTTACCCTCCAGTAATAATCTGTTGAATTCCCCAAGTCAATAACCGATTTCATTGTATCAGTGAGCGTGGTATCACGTATCAAATCAGCCAGAAATACTGTATCGGTAACTGCTTCAAACCAATAGTTTGTAATCGTGGCAACCTCCATTTTCTCACCTAACGCGCGTAGCGTGTTCACTTGTGTCTGATCACTCGCCCGATGCCACCTAAACGTTATGTTGACCGGCTGATTAACAGCATTGTTCGCCGGGCTCAGCAAGGTTACCATCGTTGGTGGACCAAGTGTCCGAAAGCTCCAGGGCGTGGAATACGAACTAGTTCCTCCGACGTTTGTTGCGTTTACTCTCCAGTAGTACGTCGTTAGCGGCTGTAGGTTAGTCACTACCCGTGTTGTATCTGTTAGCGATGAATCATTGAGTACTATTCCTGTGAAGGCCGAATCTGTTGCAACCTGAACGCCGTAGGTTGCCGCCGTTGCCGATGAATACCAGAGCAATGGGACACTTACCTCGTTGCCCACCAAACCATTGACCGGACTGACCAACACCGGCGGCGTAGGAGCTGAAATTACAGTGGTGAACCTCCAAACAGCAGAGTACTGACTTGTGCCACCGAGGTTCTCTGCACTTACTCGCCAATAGTAGGTCGTGTTATTGCTCAACCCACCCACAACCCGCAATGTGTCAACAAGAGAAGAATCATTGAGCACAATACCAACCACGAAGTTCGAATCCGTTGCTGCCTGCAGGCGGTACATTGTTGCTCCATCAACCGTGTTCCATTTGAGCATCGGTGAAACCGATTGATTCGTTGCTCCGTTTGAGGGGGAAGCAAGCGTGGGAGGGGAGGGTGCTCCCGGGACCGTTGTGAACCTCCAAATGTCAGAATACGCACTCATCCCTTCAGCATTTCGTGCTCTTACGCGCCAGTAGTACGTCGTGAAGTTTAAGAGTGAATCCACCTGTTTGAAAGTGTCAACAAGCGTTGAATCATTCACAATTGGAGTCGTGAAAGCACTATCTATTGCCACCTGAACATGGTAGGTCGTTGCACCCAGCGATGCATTCCATTGGAATGTCATGGTCGTGGGTTGGTTTAGAGTACCGTTTGTTGGTGATGAGAGTGTGGCGGCACCAACAATTGTTCGAAAATTGCGAGCAGCAGTATAGGCACTTGTTCCCAATCCATTTCCTGCCCGTACTCGCCAATAGAACCTTGTGAAGCCTGAGAGCAAATCGACCACGAGGAACGTATCGGTGAGTGTTGAATCATCCATAACTATGCCGATCACAAAGATACTGTCTGTCGCCAGCTGAAATCGGTAGCTGGTTGCTCCTGAAGATGCACTCCACTCAAATGTCAGACTAGTCGGTTGGGCCGTGGCACTCTGTGACGGTGATAAGAGTCTAGGAGAAAACGGCGCCCCAAGGATGGGCTCGACAGATGCGGCATGATTGTGAAGCCATTCTTCCAAATTAGTATAGCTGTCACCGTCATCGTCACCATTTGGGTTAATGGGAAGAGTCAAAATACGAGTACTCTGGGCAAGAACCGGCCAGCCTCCGACATCATCCTGACTGTCAATGATAAGACCAGTCGCGAGCTGCACATCGCCGATGATGCGCTCATCTACTGGATCCCGATCAACAGGGCGGGCCCCAGCATTGGCAAGCACATAATCTTCCACTTCAGTCACATCTCTGGCCGTAAATCCATTCGGCCATACCGGAGGGTTGTTAACTCTGGTAGTTTGCCCGTCATCGCCTTCCACTAAATCCCAAGGGTCACTCGGCAGAATTCTGTTATTAGTATTATTATCAAGATACAATTGGGTATTCGGGTGAGGCGTAATTGTGATCGGATCAGGATCTCTCGTGCTGTTCCCTGAGATATATACATTACCCACTATGCTTCCGAGTTTTGCGGTAGTGTCCTCCAGAGTTGCGTTGATAACAGTTGCCTGGTTACCCCAGTCATACATTATGTTATTTACCACTGCAGCCGTGACATCGAAGCCTTCCACAGCTTTACCAAGAATTGGATTTCTGTCATAATTGTGAACCATAATATTGTTCACAATGCCAATATTTTGAGCACGAGCCACTAAGATGCCCTTTGAGTGGGGACCCTCGGAATGGAGTGAATTATGAAGACCTTCACTGATAATTGAATTCATGACCGTCGCATTATGTGTGCCATGAGCGAACGAAAGATTCTCATCAATAGCCCAACTGACTGAACAGTGATCTATGACGACGTTGTAAACCTCCTGAGAATTTGCGTCTATTGAGATTCCATCACGAGTATCGGGATTGGGACCAGATCCATCACCGACGCGTATCCTCACATGTTGAACAAGTACATCGTGAGTTTTTACGAGCAGAGGTACCCCCCTTATGGTTATTCCGGGTGAAGGAGAAGTCTGACCTGCGATCGTTATGAAGGGATTGTTTATTTGGAAGACTGAAGAATCTGTTATTTCAATTGTTCCTGAAACGTCAAAAATAACTACTCTTGGGCCTGATGCTTCAACTGCTGCTCTCAATGAGCCAACGCCATCAGGATTCAGATTCGTTACTCTGTAAACAGTAGTACTTATGGGAGTTAGATTTCTTCCGCTACCAGCCACAGTAGTTATCCCCCAGCCTTTTGCCCCGGGGATTATCGATAGTGTGTCAATGTCCGTGTAAAACTTCCATGGGGCAGAATACCCACCCGTTCCATCTGCATTAGCTGCACTCACCCTCCAATAGTACCCCGTCAAGGATGTGAGTAACCCGACATCCCTCGAAGTATCCGCAAGCGTCGAATCATCCAGAATAAGGCTTGCGAAGGTGGTGTCCGTGGCAAGCTGCAAATGATATGTCGAAGCCAACGGTGATGCATTCCAAAGTAACGTCAGACTTGTTGGCTGATCCGTAGCACCATCCGGCGGTGATATGAGATTCGGCGGCACAGGTGGAGACGTCTGCCACGCTAATTTTGACCCAGCCGACTGGCTCGCTGCCCTGCTTATTGATAAAAGAAATGTTGAAGTATAGAGCAGTGTGACAGGAAGAATTGGTGAGTTAAAGAAAAAAGCGATGATATTAGCAACGACTAAGAAGCTCTTAAGTTTCGCACCGACTGCCCTCGATCGTCGGAGACGGTTCAGCGATGCCATGTGCGGCCGTCTTCTCATGGTATTTGAGTGTGGTAGTAAATGCAACCGATTATGATCTGTTAAGCCGAGAATGGTGCTTACGTAGGAATGCCAGCGGTACCCTAAGAAATGTAATAACCCTAGTAAGAATTGTCAAACTCCTTTTTTCTGAAGCAGCGCAACAATCACGTATCTGGTCAGAATTCCGTGATCCTCACCACATTGTTGGCCACAAGGATGCCTCTTGGAGAAAAGTTGACGTGGTTTATCAGTCAAACGGATCTATGCAAGTACGTGGCTGCAAATGCTAGTTAAGACTCAGCTTTCACAAGCGAAGAGTCCCTCAACCAGCTGAAATCGTCGGCTTCCTGTGATCCCGTCAGGCTTCTTCATCGGAAGGCGTGCCATACACTACGAAGTAGATTACTTGAGAAGTAAAAGCTTCTTCGAGACTGTTAAGACACCTGTTTTCCCGTCTCGATTTCCCGGGATGAGGGCTGGTGTTCCCGCTGGCACCACTGACAAGCGATAGAAATACACGCCGCTTGCAACATCGCCGGCATTCCACGTGACTGTGTATATTCCGGCGGAGAGATCATCAGCGACTAGACTTGCGATCTCCCTCCCAAGGACATCGTACACCTTCAATGTTGTGTACCCAGCCTGAGGGAGTGAAAATTCGATAATCGTGCTTGGATTAAAGGGATTGGGATAGTTTTGCTTCAACAGTAGGGCGTTGGGCACACTATTAACTGATTCCACACTTGTGATAACTCCAAACCAATCCATAGCAGCGGCCATTAGATCTACGCGGGCGACACTTGACTGGATGTTTTCAAAACCAAAACCTATGAAGGCAATCTTAGAATTATTCGTCGGATTGTGGATTGTGACACCAGCGGGCGATCCATTCCCATAAGTAAAAGCTGAATCCGCAATTCCACCTGTAATCGGATCTACAATGTCACTTGAAGATTGTATAACCAGGAAACTGCTCAAACCACCTGACATGGGATTTGAGGACACCGGAGAAATGAATGTTGCACCGACGTTTGTACCGCCAAAATCAACCTCCAGGTAATCCGTCAAGAACGGACTTGCCTGCCCATCCAAGGAATTTGCAATGTTCTTTCCAGTGAGGAACAGTTGCCCGCCATTATTCAAAAAGAGGGCCAGGCTGTCTTGTTCTGTCGTAGTTAGAACATCAGAAACAGCATCACCGGTAAACCAAACAATCAAATCATGATTCAGTTGATTAATCGAACTTACCGGAATAGCATCACCGTCCGCCGTAGTTGTCCATTCGAAAGGAGTTATGCCTAGAGTTGCTAGCGGATCTTGGTAAATAGACATATAACTTGCATTAGGGTCATCATTCACCAAAAGAATATCCGCAGGATCAAGCTGAAAATCTAGGACACTTGGTGACCCTGATGCAACGGTGAGGCTTTCCACGTGAGTAGATGCATATGGGAACAATTGCTCTAGGGTCAATCGTTCGTAGTTTACCCATACACTGTCGGATACGAACAAACTGTCAAATACATATTGACCGTTCACATCTGTCGCGGTCTGTAGTTCAACAGGATCATCCAACATAGCACTATTGACGAGGAGTCGCAGTGAGAGCCCTTCTATTGGATTGCCAGATCGATTTGTGATCGTACCACTGATTGCGCTCACATCTGCAGGTTGCAAGTTAATTTCTAGAGTATCAGTCATACCAGGGATCGCAGTAAGCTGCATTTCCCTCCGTTCGTAACCAAATGCAGCTGCTCTCAACGTGATGACTCCAGCAGCAGAAGCAATCCGGAAATTCCCGCTCGAATCAGATCGCTCAACTACCCCGCTCTGCAGAATCTCAATCCAACCATTTTCGATACCGATTCCTGTTATTGAATCTTTCAACGTTCCTTGTATACGATAGGCGTGAGCGCCATTAAATTGAAAAACAAACAATCCATTCTGTCTATCGCTAACATAAACGTTTCCTGAGGGGGCAAAAGGATACACACCCCATGCACCCTGGAAACCCTCCCCGGATGAAGGAGATGTATCATATTCCCCTACCATGACCACCGCGTTGGGAATACTAACATCAAAAACCCGAAATCCAGCTGAATAGTATGATGCATAAGCGAAATCGCCAAGAACATATAAGTTATGTACTGTAGCGGTGGGATCAGCAAGTTCATCCACCTTTTGAGGATTGCCAGGATCATTGATGTCCCATACTGTTATGTCTGCGGTAGGATGGGTGGCTAACTCATCACAGATAAAAAGATATCGACCATTTTCTGTTGTCCAACCGCTGTGATGATAGCTTATTGCCGGATCATTAATAGATCCGAGTAGCTGGACACTAAAAGGGTTAGAAAAACTAACATCATAGATATTTGTTCCACTCCCCCCATGAAAATCAACTAGCCGATTGCCAATCACCGCAGCATCATGCCCTCCGCCGGTTCCATCATCCCAAAGGAGCATCGGATTTGTCGGGTCCTGA
>JAPUKJ010000163.1 GCA_027295705.1 Ignavibacteria bacterium
CCAGGACCCCTTTTGGATCCTGCCCTCGAATATTGTCTATCCCGTGGCCCAGCGGGCTGTAGGCGATAGTCGTCACATGGTTTTCTTGGCAATACTGCAACAGCTCCACTTCGATACTCCTCTCTATCAGGCTGTACCGAACTTGATTGGAAACAATCCGATATTTCTTCATGGAAGCCTGAGCTTTCTTAAGCTCGGCTACACAGAAGTTGCTCACCCCAATGAAGCGTACTTTACCCGCATCGACCAAATCCTCCAGGGCACCGAGCGTCTCTTCTATCGGTATCGTAATATTTGGCGAGTGCAGCTGATAGAGATCGATGTGCTCTCTACGCAGTCGCTTCAGACTTTGGTCGGCAGCTTTTATCGTATCGGAATAGCTAAAATGTTGGGGAGAAACCTTGGTCGCAATGAAAACACGATCTCTCAACGCTTTGGCAGCTTGTCCGACCATTTCTTCATTGTCATAGTGTTCTGCGGTGTCGATCAGAAAAGCTCCCAGTTCGATCCCTTGAGTTAGAGGATCGACACCAGACGAGTATCTCCAGGTCCCCAGCCCAATTTCAGGGACTGTGACAGCCGTCTGCCCAAGCTCCTTATGGTTCATCTTGGTACCGCTTCCAACCGAGTGTTGAAAGTGGATTTACTGCGCTGTGTTCTCCGTCCTTCTATTTCATAAACGACGACATCACCATCCAGCATTGCGTATGCCACCCTCGCCTGATCACTACCTGGTCCCTCGATCCGCCAATCACCATTCTTCAAGATCAGTTTCATCTGGCTTCTCTGTCTCCACCAGGTGTTGACCTCTCTGGGAAGGGCAATCCACACTTGCCTATCAGAACGCAGTTCAGCTAAGTACTCGAGTAAAGTATTGTAAGTGTGCGAGGCGCGTTTGCGGATGATGTAGTCCGGGTGAATATTAAAACTAATCAAGCCATGCTCTGCCATAATTAATTCAAGTTGTGTTTTCCATAACTTCATCGAATAGTCATCGAGAATGTTGAACAAAGTATAATCTTGCGTGGTGGTTAACGGGATTTCGAGAATATTATTGATGAAATAGGGCATTACGGTGCAACAGCCACCCTTTTGGGGGTCTAAATGTGCGACATTGGGTACTGACATGTCGTACGAAAAGTCAAGAGCCTCATACCAGTCCAGGTTCCGATAAAGGACCGGAGACCGGAAACCTAAAGCTGACCATTCTTTGGCGTATTGATTGATCCGCGCCGCGCGACGCAAGAATTCGTCGTGGTTTCTAAAAAGATGTCCATCGTGGCACAAACCATGGACACATACTTCAAACTCTCTCTCACGAATACTGCGCAAGAAGTCTTCCGAGATTATGTAACGTTTCTCGGGAATAAGTTGAAACGAAGACTTAATTTGAAATGAATCATCAGTATCCATCAGAGAAGAACAGAAATCTCGACCGGTTGCGGTCTCAACATCATGTGTCATCACCGCAGAACTCATATAACCGTTAGGCCAAAACCAAACGAAAGGAACGCGATCCAAGCTGTGAGCTTGAAGGGTTAATGCCAGTAGTTTCTCGTGAAATCGGTCGACGGTCCGATCAACCGGCCAGCTCGGGAAAGGCACCTCATCCCAACCCCGCAGGTAGAATCTCTGCAAGTGCTTTCTCACAGAGACCGGCAGCAAGGGTCTTACCTGATAATATAAGGCTCTTATGAGCGCCTTCCCGCTTGATCTCTTTTCATTGTGCAAGTTGGGGAGATAACGCTCGCGGCGTAGATTATCGACGACTTGCTTGGGATCTAGGGGAAGTAGGCAAGTACCTTCCTTAAGTTGTGTCTCCTCCAAGACATCATCTAAATTGCAGGTAGCAGTCTTAGCAGAAAGGCCTGAGGAGGTTTGTCCATAGCAAACTGTGTCCTCACCAAATCGAAAATAACCTGTGTCTGCCGGTAACTCACCCGCTATCCTGAAATCATCATAGCGTTCAGGACATCTGTAATAGTCGACTAGAAGTTTTTTCACAGCGACTTAACGAGGTAAGACTACTGCATCGGCTCCTTGTTTGAAGGCCATCACTGTCTCCGGAAAGCGCTCCTCGGTTTAGACGCCCGTTGAAAATACAATTGTTCGTCCATTAGATACGATAGTGCGGTTTTCCAGATGAGCCTTGACTGCTCGGGCAAGGACATTGCGCTCGATATCTCCGCCGATTTGCTTCAGGTCCTCAACGGAATGTTCGTGGGTAACCGATTGGACATCCTGTTCGATTACTGGGCCCCCGTCCAGGTCGGCGGTGACATAGTGGGCAGTAGCTCCTATCATTTTGACTCCCCTGTCAGAGGCCTGCTGATAAGGATTCGCACCCTTAAACGCAGGAAGAAAGGCATGGTGTATGTTGATAACCCTTTGTTCATATTCCTTCACGAATTCTTCTGACAGGATTTGCATATAACGCGCAAGCACCACGAGGTCGATATGGTGCTGCTTGAGAACCCTGCGAACTTCGAGTTCTTGCCGGCACTTATTTTCATGGTTTAGTGGGAAGCATTCAAAAGGAATCCTAAATATGTCCGCCACATAATCCAAATCGGGATGATTGCTGATAATTATCGGAATCTCACAGCTGACTTCGCCTCCTTGCTGTCTCAGGAGCAAATCATAAAGGCAGTGAGATGACTTTGTCACCAGAATAGCAATCCGCTGGATGTGGTCAGAATAGTGAACCGACCACTCTAGGTTGAGGGGTCTTCCAAACTCTTCAAAACTCCTTTCCAAGTCTTTCCTCGAGGAAGAAAGGCATCCCAAATCCAATTTCAGGCGCATGAAATACTGATTTTGTGCTATGTCTGTATGTTGCTGGCAATGTAGGATGTTGAAGCCCTTCTTATAGAAAAAAGTGCTGATTCGGGAGACCAAGCCCTTCTGATCAGGACACTGAATCACAAAAACTGCGTATTTCATGTCGATGTTACTGTGATTCATCTCTTGTGATGTCAATTACGACGGTACGCGTCCCGCTCGTTCCGTTGAGTCATGTAACTCGATGGAAAGAAATCTGTGGCGGATGAGATCTGGCCTCTGCCGCCGGCTAGGATGATGCCTTTGAAGTGGGTTTGCGTGGTTTCAGGGGAGGTTGCCATTTGGTTTGCCCTTGGCCCGTAGGCTAATGCCTACGGCTCTGACGGAGCCGCAGGCTTTAGCCTGCGGACAGGTTGCTGGGGCAATCCAGGGCTTATTCGTTTTGTACTTTTCTCAGGAAGCGGACTGGATTTCCAGCAACGATGGCGT
>JAPUKJ010000164.1 GCA_027295705.1 Ignavibacteria bacterium
GCCTCGCTGTATTTATGGAGGAGAGGACAGCGCTGGGACCTGCAAGACTACACATACTTTACCGTCACTTCATATTAAGACACTTCCCATAACTTCAGTTTATTGAACCTCTGCGCTTTGTTTGCTATATTTGCGTGACCATTTATTGTCACCATTGTTGATGTTCCTAAAAGGAATTCATGAATCGGATCTATATCGAACAACTCTCGAAACACATTGGCAAAGAAGTTACGCTTCGAGGTTGGCTGTACATTAAGCGCTCGAGCGGCAAAATCAAGTTTGTCGTGATGCGTGATGGTACGGGGCTCGTTCAGGGTGTCATCGCAAAGAGCGAGAAAAGCGATGAACTCTTCGCAAAGTTTGAAGAGCTGACTCAGGAGTCGTCGTTCATTATGAAGGGGAAGGTGCGTAAGGAGGATCGAGCGCCAGGTGGCTGCGAGCTTGACGTGAGCGATATCCAGATTATGCAAATCGCCAAAGATTATCCGATTACTCCGAAAGATCATGGTGTGGAATTCCTCATGGACCGTCGGCACTTGTGGCTGCGTTCCAGCCGTCAGCATGCGATTCTCAGGGTTCGTCACCATATCATCAAAGCAATCCGCGAGTTCTTCGACGACGGAGGCTTCTTATTACTCGACGCTCCCATCTTTACTCCTGCCGCCTGTGAGGGAACGACTTCACTTTTTGAAACACCTTATTTTGATCTCGGTACGGCCTACCTCACGCAATCGGGTCAGTTGTACGGGGAAGCCGGGGCAATGGCGTTCGGCAAAGTATACGTATTTGGACCGACCTTCCGGGCGGAGAAATCAAAGACCCGCCGACATCTCACGGAGTTCTGGATGGTGGAGCCGGAAGTTGCATTCAGCGACCTTGATGATAATATGGATCTGGCAGAGGAGTTCCTTGAGTATATTGTACAGTCGGTCCTAAAGCATCGGATGCCCGAGTTGCAGACTCTTGAGCGCAATACGACGTTTCTCAGCAACGTCAAACGCCCTCTCCCTCGAATTACGTACGATGAAGCTGTGGAGATACTTCGAAAGCAAGGTGTGACCTTTGAGTGGGGCAATGATATTGGCGGGACTGACGAGACAATCGTCTCAGAACAATTCGACCGTCCGGTCATGATCCACCGCTATCCTGCAGAGACTAAGGCGTTCTACATGAAAAGGGACCCTAAGAATCCAAAGCTTTCGCTTGCGCTTGACGTTTTGGCCCCCGAAGGATATGGCGAGATCATGGGAGGCAGCCAGCGTGAGGACGACCTGGATGTACTTCTGCAGCGAATCAAAGAGAATAATCTACCGCAGGAAGCGTTTGAGTGGTATCTAGATCTGCGACGTTACGGTTCCGTGCCACACTCCGGCTTTGGCCTCGGCGTGGAGCGGACAGTTTCCTGGATTTGCGGTCTCGACCATGTGCGTGAGACCATCCCATTTGCACGAATGATCTATCGATTAACACCATAGGCAGGCCGAACCCCATTCCCTATGCTCAAGGCATCAAATCTTCGAAAGGTGTTCACTACGGTTCGTGCGGTCGACGGTGTCTCATTCGAAATTCAACGTGGAGAAATTCTAGGGCTTCTCGGTCCGAACGGAGCCGGCAAGACTACGTGCATCAGGATTATCCTGGATATCCTTCCGCCTGACGAAGGCGTCGTGACGTATGACGGAAGAAAGTTTTCCGAGCGTACGAGAAACATCGTGGGTTACCTTCCAGAAGAGAGAGGTCTCTACCGCAAAAACAAGCTGCTGGATACAATACTCTACTTTGCTGAACTCCGCGGTATGCAAAGAGGGGTTGCAAAAGCCGAAGCTTACCGATGGCTTCAGCGATTCAATCTCCTTTCCTACAAGGACAACAAGGTCGAAGAACTCTCCAAGGGGAACCAGCAAAAGGTCCAATTCATCGTCTCTGTCATTCATGATCCTACCTTGGTCGTACTAGATGAACCATTCGCCGGTCTTGATCCTGTCAACCAAATCCTCCTCAAAGATATTCTGCTTGATTTGAAACAACAGGGGAAGGCTGTGCTTTTCTCGACGCACCAGATGGACCAGGCGGAGAGATTGAGCGATACCCTGTGCCTCATCAATCGGGGCAAAGTGGTGCTCGAGGGAACTGTGCGGGAGGTGAAGAAGCGTTATGGTAAGAATGCTGTTCATCTTGAGTATGAGGGAGATGGCTCGTTTATGAGATCTCTGCCCGGGGTTCGCAGAACAATAATCTATGGAAACTCGGCCGAACTGGAGCTCGACGATGGCGTCCAGACCCAGGCACTGCTCTTGATACTGGCCGCAAGGCTGGAGATCCGCAAGTTCGAACTGGTCGAGCCGTCGTTGCAGTCGATATTCATTCAGCTTGTCACAGCGGGAAAAGATGAAGGTACAGTGAAGAGAGTGGAGGTCGCGTGATGAACAAAGTATTCATCGTTGCCAGGTGGGAATATCTCGAGAAAATAAAGAGCAAAACATTTCTCATCTCACTATTTGTGACTCCGATTATTATGGTGACGATGGGGATTTTGCCAAGTATTTTCGTGACTCAGGAAGATGATGAGACAAAAATCATTGGTGTGATAGATGTCAGCGGCGAACTTGCTGGCCCTTTGACGAAACACCTGGAGAAAGAGTACAAACTGCCTGATGGCCAGCCGAATTACATCGTTGAGACGATTCCTGTTGGCAAGGATCGCAATATCGATCGGGCAATTGAGGAAGCTGATGCAAAGGTTTTGAATGATAAGATCGAAGGCTATTGCATCATCGACTTTAACCCACCGGAGGATACCGTAATCGAGTATCGCTCAAAGAAAGTTGGTGACTTCCGGATTACCTACCGCATACAGGAGAGTTTGCAGCGCATCCTTTCGGAAAAGAAACTTGCTTCAATGGGTCTCGATCCGAGCGTACTGAGGGAATTGAGGACCCCGATCAATGTCCAGTCTGTGAGGCTATCGACTTCTGGTGAGAAAGAGGATGCAGGTTTCATCAGAGTGTTTTTCTCAGCATACATTTTCTTGATGATGTTGTTTTTCCTTATTGTGACGTCGTGTCAGTTGCTTGTGAGGAGTGTGATTGAAGAGAAATCTAACCGTATAGTGGAAGTCCTCATTTCTTCCTGTTCGCCGACAGAGTTGATGGCGGGCAAGGTGTTTGGACTCAGTGGTTTAGGATTCACGCAATTAGGGTTGTGGACACTTGTTGGACTTGTCATCTCTTTTGGATTCGGAATTGATCTGGTTTCGTTCGGACATGCGTTGCTGCTGATCATATATTTCGTCCTTGGCTATCTTTTTTATGCTGCGATCTTTATCGGATTTGGCTCGCCTGTGACAACGGAACAAGAAGCGCAGCAGGTAACAACCTACCTGGTGCTCATTTTGATATTACCGTTAACGCTTGTGCTTCCCGCGCTTCAGAATCCCGGTGCAGGGTGGATAAAGGTGCTTACGTACATCCCGCTTCTTACGCCAACGATGATGGCGTTGCGGATACCAATTCAAACGCCCTCGGCGTGGGAGATCATTGCGACGATACTACTGATGTTGATTTCAATCTACTTCGCAATGGTTGCCGCGGGGAGAATTTTCAGGATTGCAATTCTTGCCACCGGTAAGAGACCGAGCCTTGGTGAAATTATCGCCTGGGCGAGGACGGGATAATTGGACTAGCAGAATCTCGATATGACAGAATCTATTTTCTTACATCCTGTTGTTGTAGTAGCTAACCTCCAAAAAGGATTGCCCATGAAAGCACGGTTGCTCAGCAGTGCGGCGTTGCTCCTCTGCGTCTCAATATCATATGTGAATGCTCAAGTGGTATTACCGGAGAGAGGCGAACCTGACCCTGGTGAGAGTGTTTTTGGGCTTGGGCTGTTTGGAGGCGCTGCATCAGGGTTAGGCTTGAGTTTTCGTCATCACCTGCCATCGACGCTCAGTTATCAAATCACTGGCGGGATTGTCAAAATCGACGAGCGGCTCTCATACGACGTAGGTGGCGAAGTGCAATTCGACTTAGCACGATCTCCCAGTAGTCGCTTTTTTATAGCAGGTGGTCTCGGCTATTACTACTCTGGAAAATCAGATGGGAACGAGATGGAGGCTCCAGCACGCGCCGCACTTGGTATCGGAGGTGAGTTCGCAGTGTCTACAGGCATCCACACTATTGTTGAGGCAGTGTTCACATATTTCTCTGATGGCACTGTTCTTCCATTACCGCAGTTAGGATTTCATTACTACTTCTACTAGCACGGAAAACTTTTGATTCTGTTGGGAATTATGGTATCTTTGAAGCGCTTACGCTGAACCATCCCTGAAAAGCTCGATTCCGTGACCGCAGAGACTGTTCTCTTCTTCATCGTTGCCGCTTGCGCCATCGCTTCCGCAGTGCTCATGGTAATGCAACGAAACCCAGTCATGAGCGCTATATTTTTGATCGGAAATTTCTTCACCATTGCCTTTCTGTATTTAATCCTTCAGGCACAATTACTTGCCGTGTTGCAAATCGTGGTGTACACGGGCGCCATCATGGTGTTGGTGGTCTTTGTAATCATGTTGCTGAACCTTGGTGACGAGAAGAAGTTGACCGAACGGTTCGATATTAAGAAAGTCTTGGGTGTAATTCTCGTATTCGGTTTCCTGCTCGAGATGTTATATCTCTTCGGTATTAGTGAGGAAACAAGGGTTTACGCCGGGCTAAACCCCAAAGCAGTAGCTGTCGGAACCGTCGAGAGCATGGGGAAAGCAATGTTCAGCACTTATTTGTTTCCATTTGAGATTACAGGATTGCTCTTGCTTGCTTCTATTGTCGGGGCAGTGGTTCTGGCCAAGAGACGACTCTAAGTATTACACTACAATAACCATGTCTATTCCTCTTCATTATTACTTAGGATTAAGTGCGGTTCTGTTTGCGATAGGAGTTGCAGGTGTGCTCACGCGGCGCAATGCGATTGTTGTATTCATGTGCATAGAGCTAATGCTCAACTCTGTGAACCTGACCCTGATTGCCTTCGCGTCGTTCATGGGTGATATTTCAGGACATGTGCTGGTTTTTTTTGTTATGGCTGTGGCCGCGGCAGAAGCTACGGTAGGACTGGCTATTGTTATTGCACTGTTCCGCAACAGGCAAACCGTTAATATCGACGAGATCAATATACTGAAGTGGTAACCTGCTAGTTATGCCCTATCAACTTATCGTCTACGCGGTTTTCCTTCCTCTTCTTGGCTTTCTTATCAATGGCTTGTTCGGCAGCAGACTAAAATCTGAGAAGCTTATAGGGATAATTGGAAGTGCTACGGTCGGCATAGGCTTTGCCATAGCCTGCGCAATCTTCTTCCAATTGCTGAGTAGCCCGGTGAACGAACGTCTGCACGTCGTGGAACTGTTTTCCTGGATATCGGTCGGAAGCGTGGACGTCAGCTTCGCGTATCAAATCGATCAGCTTTCGGTTCTGATGATGCTTATCGTTACAGGTGTTGGGTTTCTCATCCATGTGTATTCGATCGGCTACATGCATGGCGACCCGGGGTTCGGGCGATTTTTTGCATATATGAACCTCTTCATCTTCGCGATGCTACACCTCGTCCTGGCTGACAATTTCCTTTTGCTGTTCCTCGGTTGGGAGGGTGTAGGGCTCTGTTCATATTTGTTGATCGGTTTCTGGTATGACAAGAAGTTTGAGAAAGGAACAACAAGTGGAGCAGCTAACAAAGCGTTCATCGTCAATAGGATCGGCGATTTCGGTTTCTTGATTGGGCTGTTTCTGATAGTTGAAACGTTCGGCAGTTTGAATTTCCAAACCGTGTTTGCACACGCATCGACGTTCAGCGTGGGCGCTCCTGTGATGTTCTGGATTACGCTTTGCTTGTTTATTGGCGCGACGGGAAAATCTGCGCAGATACCTCTCTTTGTCTGGTTGCCAGATGCAATGGCCGGTCCGACGCCGGTTAGCGCACTCATTCACGCGGCTACCATGGTCACTGCAGGTGTATACATGGTCGCACGTTGCTCAGTTCTGTTCGCGCTTGCGCCTGCAACAATGCAGATCGTTGCAATTGTCGGGGCCGTGACCGCTCTGCTTGCTGCTAGTGTCGGTCTTGTGCAGAACGACATCAAGAAAATACTCGCGTACTCGACGATAAGCCAGCTTG
>JAPUKJ010000165.1 GCA_027295705.1 Ignavibacteria bacterium
TTCAATCACTCTTAAGTAAGCGTGAAAATCAATGAACATCTTCTTCGACTGATTAACGATCTCTTCTGCTTTGGGCGGCTCACCCGCTCTGTAAAACAAAACCGAATCCCCCTCTATCTCTGATACCTTGAGTCCCAATTCATTCGAGTTCAGGATAACCTCAATCAATTCAGAGATGATGTGTCTACTATGCTGGATTTCCGTTTGTGTCACAAACGTCGTGAATCCGCTTATGTCTGGAATAAATATCAGAGATGAGGTTTCCATGGAAGGATCTTCCGATTAACAACTGCAAATATAACGAAAACGTCGTTAAGTCAACAGAAAACCTGACCATACAATTATGATCTGGTGGCAAGCACCCGGTTGGTCATGGTTTGTATACATGCGTGTCGGGCTTGAATGCAGCCCAGGAGAACCAGAAGTGGTTGATACTCGCTATCGGTGTGAGATGCTGACCTGCAAGCGTGCCGCCGATTGCCTCGCCCAAAACATTCCACTGACTGCCAGTCTGAATATCTACGATTCGCTCATCCTCATGACGAAATGTGTAAATCCTTCCGTCAAGCTCCCGGAGGAATGTGTTCGCTGTCCCAATATCACGCCCTCCACCCACGGTACTTGCATCTAAAGCTGAAGCTGTGCCGGAATGCCAAAATACTGCGATCGGCTTGCCACCGACCGTGCCGTTGACGACACGCACCTGCTCAAGTGCTTCATAGGGGTAGGCAACAGCTTCTGCATTCAATTCAACTGTCACAACCCGAGCCATCGGTGGGAGACGGCCGTCCGTCGTGGGACCATCATAGAGAAATGGACGCTGATTGATGTCATCGTAGCCGATATATGGATTCCGTCCATAGTCGCGGTCGAAACCCGTATCACGTGAGAGTATTTTTCCATCAGGATGTGAAGTTTTGAAATCATTCCAAGAAGTTATGACGGCTGGGAGAACCTTAAGCTTGCTACCGGTCAGTTCACCTACGATGGCCTCACCAGTTGCCTGCTGCCACCAGGTCTCGGTTTGCCGGTCGTACATAATGAGATTGCTGTAGCGCAAGCGCCCCGTTGTCCCAAACTCGAATACCCTCCCGTCAAGCTGTCGCTCAAATGCGATCGCAGTGTTGCACAGCGGACAGAATGTGACTACAACAGGCACATTGCCAACAACATCATTGGTAATCTCGTGCCACATGAGGATCTGCAAGGGGTAGGCACGAGCGTCGCCATTAATGCTTAGGAAGACAACCGGCTCAGCCGGTTCTAGCCACTCGTCTGCTTCTTCAACCGAAACGAAGTCTGGATTGTCAATTGCTGGAATGCCGTCTCTGGGTGGACCTCCAGACTTAATTTCGCTGAAAGGTATGCTGTGTTTGTCAAAATCAGTCTTAAATTCACGACTGGCGCCGGGAGGTGGGTCATCTTGAACGATGCTGGGTTTCTCCCCACTTGAACTCACTTCGAGGCCTTGAGCAAATCCGAGAGCCGAATAAAGAACAAGACAATACAATTTACGGGGGCGAAAAATCATGACACCTCAGAGTCTCCTCTCCACTTTTTTTTGAGTACTTCAAACAACATCAGTTTTCCTGTCGCAACGAGAATTGGTGCACTGTGCAAAGAGAAGAATACCTGTTGGAATCACAATACACCAAATACCAAACCAAATCATTCTTTCCTCCATTGGATTCCTTTCCTCTGTGGGAACGTACCTTAAATAACAACGACGCTCAGATGCTTTTTGTTACATCATCCTCAAAAAAACCAAGAGATCTAATTTTATGATGACTCTTGCACCATAAAGTCCACTTCATCGCACCGCGGCTGAGCTTGCGGTTGATGGGACCCCGGCGGCGGCTTCACCAGAGTCCCGTTCTTGAAGGCGGTTTATTGAGGATTCTTTTCAAGTATGAGAGACTTCATTGAACTCCTCAATTTTCAACGCACCATCGGGATAAAACTCTTGCACGCCTCCAAGGTCAGCGATTATCGTACAGATCTTTTCCTTTGGGGCGTTGATTCTACCTTCGCTCGCTATCTGTGTGATTGAAGTTTCTCCCTCATAATTTGATTGAAAAAACATGATGAGCTAGTATTGCTATCTTTTCGAATTCGAATGACTGATAGGATCGGCAAGCACACGTCACGCAATCTAACTAACAGGCCGTGCAGCTGTCGTTGGTTAGCAGTAACGACAGTCAGGGTGGTAATCGATGAGCCATCGTCGTTACTCTCGGTCGTGATGGTAGCGTCATCCAACCAACTGTTACACTTTGCATCAAGCTGTCCCCTCATCCTAATTTCATAAGTTGCCGGTTGATCCATATTATAGCGTCCCTTGATCTTCAGCACCACTGCCTTCTCCTACCGTAAAATGGCTTACTGTCAGTGGTACTGGGTCTAATACGAGTAAATCACCCATCTCAACTGCATGTAACCTTCCCGTCGTCGGCCGTAGAGCAACCCTCTACCCGAACCGCCGAGGAAGTCGCGTGCTTCCAAGTACGGGTCTGCAACCCCATCCAATTTCTCGTCGACACCTGAACTGTACCGGGACAGGCCAAGTGCCCGTGAGAGATCCAAACCACTCGAACTCGACCTACTAGAACGACCAACCAAACCTGAGTTGTACATTGACTCGCTGATTGCATGCTCGAACTTCCGACGATACTCAATCACGTGTTTGGGACGGGAGGGGACGAGAGCAGGAACTTCTTCCCGCAAGGTCTCGATGCTTGGTGGAGTGTTGCTCCAGTTCGCACTCTCTCGGACGACCCAGCTGTTTCGTTCAGCAATCAAGTGGTCCGTCTGCAGATCAGTGAGTGTGAGATCAACAGACTTCAGATCGATTTGCGCATGAGTCCTAGAAAGTTGAGCGAATACAACGGACGAAAAGACTATTATGTAAACCATCGTGATCGGGACTGCAATGAAAGATTGCCTTG
>JAPUKJ010000166.1 GCA_027295705.1 Ignavibacteria bacterium
TTGATGACTTGGAATGACAGCGTCAGAAGGTGTTTCTTTAACGGTGGGAATAAAACTAGTACTGAAACGCATCAAATGCTGAAATAATGAGGTAATTGGGTTTTTTTGGCTGACTAGTCCCAAATTGACACGAGTTAGTCAAACAAAGCGCAGTTAACGAGTCCGGCAATTTGAGGATCCCGTCCCCAGGTTAATCCAAATTGGCACGAGTTAGCAAACAAAGTGCAGTCAACAAGTCCGTCAATTTGAGGATCCCGTCGACACGCTTTTCGTAGAGACGGGAGAAACCATCTAAGTTGACCAATACAGCCAAGTGCCCTCACGGGGACTCGAACCTCGATCCCAGGTTTAGGAAACCTGTGCTCTGTCCTGTTGAGCTATGAGGGCGACCCGGCAAAATTACAAAAAAACCGCCTGTACTTCAAATCAGCGATACAAGTGATTTCTGGTTATGTAGGTCTCTACGGAACCAGGGACGAGGTACCTGATCGACTTCCCTGTCTTCACTCTCTCGCGAATATCACGCGATGAGATTGCAACTTCTGGAACATCACACAGCACAATCTCGCTTTTATGTTTTGTGCCAAAATTTTCTTGCTTAAATCCAGGACGCGTCATGGCAACAATTTCAGCGACGTCAACAATCTTCTCACCCATCTTCCACGTGTCAAAATCTCTTAGGTTATCCATCCCAATAAGAAAATAGAGATGGTCATCAGGAGAACGACCCCTAAACTCCACCAGTGTGTCGACAGTAAAGGACACTCCGCCCCTCCGGACTTCGATATCGGAAACCTCAAAGTATCGATTTCCTTGTACCGCGCACTGCAACATCTCAAGTCGGTGATGAGCTTCAACGATATCAAGGTCTTGTTTATGAGGAGGAACAGCAGAGGATACGAAGACCACTTTATCCAAACTAATCTTCTCTCTAACATACTCCGCCACGATCAGATGTCCGGTGTGGGGAGGATTGAATGTCCCGCCGAAAATCCCTGTCTTCAAATCTCCATCTCCGGGATGATTCCTGTATGATGCATCGCCTTTAACACCTCATATGTACGCCGCGGATACCACTTCTTGAGCAACACTTCGCGTTCAATCTCATGATATAGATACGAAAGGTCCTCAAGCCCGACAATGTTCCGGATCGATCTCATAGGTATGAGCAGTGCACGAACATCAGCGATGGTTTGTAGTAACGAACCACTGTCCCACCAGCTGCACTTTTCTCCAAACAATTCAGCATGGTAGCGTTTTGTGGCAATCCACATCAGTGCAGGATCTCGGTTCCGCTGTTCAGCCTCTCCTATAACAACAACGTCATCCTCTTGTTCCAACAGTGCTACGCCACGGGAAAGTAGCGCTCTTGGGTACAATGGGTTTCTGCCATAGAAAACAACAACTCTTGCGTTCTCACGCAATTGATAGATTTCCTTAACAGCCTCCGAAACACGTTCGCTTAACAGCATCGAATTCTGGTTCCTCTTCCTGACCCTTGGAGGAAGCGAAGCAAAGACTTTATCTGTAAGGAGATTCGTCGCGAAAATAACTACACGAAATGATGGTTCCTCTGATAGTCGCTCTGCAAGGTCGGCAACTATATTGTAACCAAGTAAGCCAACGTCTTGTTTCTTTGGGATTGAAAAAACATCTAGTCCCGCCCATCCGGTCTCACCAGGCTGATAAGAAAACAAGAGAAGGTCAGTAACTGGAGTCATAGTTACAACCAAAGCAAATTGACAATGCCATCAAGTCACACAGAAAGTTCCCCCTTTTCACCCTTGTCCTTCCAGAACACTATCGTATAATTCTTGTGTTCGTGAGACTGTAGTCTCAATATCGAACTGGGAAACGACCTTATCAAAGCCACGTTGACCAAGACATTCAGCAAGACCACGATCAGTCAAGATCAAACTAATTGCTTGTGCAAGCTCTTTGGGATTCCTAGGTGGAACGAGAATTCCGTCTCGCTTGTTTATTACAATCTCAGACACCCCATCAACATCCGAAGCTACAATGGGTTTTCTTACAGCCATTGCTTCTAGAATCACTATAGGCATGCCCTCCCACAGCGAAGGAAGAACAAAGACATCCATGTGGGCCAACAACTCTGGGACGTCGGGGCGAGTGCCAAGGAACTGGACATTGTTCTCAATCCCAAGTGTCCGACTCCGTTGTTCGAGACTCTGCCGAAGCTCACCGTCCCCGATAATCTGAAATACTGTTGTTGGAAACTTTTCCACAACAAGCTTTGCTGCTTCAAGAAGATACGCGTGCCCTTTTTGAACGTGCAGTCGCCCGATTGTTCCGACAATCTTGAGATTCGAACTACCCGTATCCCTGTTCCCGACATCAGATAATCTGCGAGTTACGTTGTAATGCTGAACGTCAATGCCATTTCTAATCACAACAGACTTAGATGGATTGATCACACCAGAACGTAACCCGAGATCAAAATCATTCTGGGCAACACAAATTAGACGGTCAGTCCAATTTAACAAAAGGCGGTCCATCCACGTGTACAAAATCTTTCGAATACTCAACCCATAGTGAAGATAATGAATGCCATGGTAGGTGTGAATAATTGCTTTCACGGGCGCAAACAACGATGCAACCCTTCCCACGAATCCCGCCGTCCCACCATGGGTGTGGAGAACAGAAGGAGCTACTCTGCGGAGCAACCTGACACACCTCCACAGGGATACAAGGCTCAGGTAGTTTGACATTGACAAGGGATAGACCGTGATGCCTTTCTTCCTCAATTCATCTACGAGATAACCCTGATCTTCACATGCAACGGTTACCTGAAATCTCTGCCGGTCAAGTCTCTCGGCCAGCCAGAGTACATGTTGCTGCCCTCCACCAACAGCTGCATCATCAATCATCATAAGAACTGTCACCATGAATCTATCAATTGGGGTATTTGCCTGTGATATGCAAATACATTTTGAGAAGCAGCTTTTCTAAAGGAGGTCGATGCTTCTGATAATACCAGAGCTGACTCTTTCGGTACATTTTCTGAGTAAAGTGTAATATATCACCTTTAGAACTTCCCCCCTTTAAGTGGACAAGACAAGCCGTTGGATAATAGAAGACAATATTTCCTGAACTCGCCGCCCTCAAGCACAAATCTTTGTCTTCAAAATACAAGAACATTTTTTCGTCAAAACCACCAATTTGCATAAACAATTCTTTCCGTATGAACAGCGCGGCTCCTGTAACCCAGCCAACAGGCTGCATTTGGCTGAACTTCCAATCGATATAACGTTGGATGAGCTTCACTCTCCTTTCCACTAACCGATAAAGAACTTTATCTGCGATCTCCCCCCAGAACGCCGGCAGGCGTCCTGCTGACAACTGGAGGCTATCGTCGCTGTTTAGAAGTTTTGGCCCGATGATTCCAACTTCCGGACGCCCTGCAAATTCCCTCGTGATCGATGACAAGAATTCGGATTTGCAAACCGTATCATTGTTCATGAAAAAGAGAATCTCTCCCTTGGCGACTTTTGCCGCTACATTGTTTGCAGAACCGAAACCTATGTTCTCCTCATTCTTAATAACCTGGACATTTGGAAATTTGCACCTCAGGTCGTGCATATTATTATTCGCAGACCCGTTGTCCACCAAAATGATTTCGTATCCTTCTCCGTGGAAATCCTTCAATGAGCGGATGGCTTCTTTCGATAGTTCCGCGTTGTTATGCTGAACCATGATGACGGAAATCATCGGGCTCCAGCTGGCATGGATTCGATCGTCTTCAAGCCAACCAATCGGCAATATCGTGTCGATAGAGCATTCGCGATCATTCCTAGCGTAGTCTCACCATTGGCTACACGGGCAGTCATCCATGAAATTATATCTTGCTCATCGACGGCAAACTGCCGGCGTAGCGCCTTGCGCTTCCTAGCGATGGGAAGGATATGAAGGACAATCCAGAGATGAGCCCATAGAACCGCCAATAATGAATAGCTCGGGGAGACCGTAGCCACGACCATCTTTGTCATGAAATTCATAACAAACAATGGCACAAGCCTCAGCAGGGTTGAAACGGAGAAAAACAGGAACATGTTCAACAATCTATTCCGCTCCTGCAGCATTCTCATTTTCGTATTGAGAAGCTTGCTGGTTGTCGCGCCCCCGACGTGAAGTACCCTTGAGTCGTTCACATGAACAACCCTATAGCCCATAAATCGGGCTCTCAAGCCTAGATAAACATCCTCACCATAGGCGAAGTAGTCGGCATCAAAAGGAATTCCAAGAACACTTTTCTTGAATATCAACGAAGCACCACCAGCGTAGAATATGTTTTCCGGCTTTTCAAAGACACGCATAATGTTGTGGCCAACGAAATTAAGAGAACCATTTTTTTCATAGTATTTCTTCGGGATCCCCTTCGTCAGTACCAACGAACCGGCAACAGCAACATCCTCTGGAGAGACAGCAGTTGCCAACGCTCTCAGCCAACCAGGTTGGACCACAGTATCGTTATTGAGCAAACCGATAAGACTGCCTGATGCTGCTTTAACGCCGAGGTTTGAACCTCCGGCATATCCGAGATTTGTCTGACTGGCAATTGTGCGGATTGCTGGAAAGTGCTTCGTAACATATGATACACTGTCATCGGTCGATCCATTATCAACCAGAATTACCTCAAACGATCCATGTTCCTGCGAAAGGACACTTGTCAGACAGTCATTAAGAAGGTGACGGCCATTATGATTGACAATCACAATCGAACAGAAGATATCAGGTATCTCCAAGGGAATATCGCTAAAAGCTTGCTGAACATCTATTTTGCCGAGGAAATTGTTCTCACTTAGGGTTTTGTCCACATCACACGGATAGCTTTATCCCACCAAGTCGTTGACTTCCCCAAAACCGAGCAATTCTCTGTAAACGGTGTCCGTCTTGGCAATCATCGCTTCGGCGAAGAATTCACGAGTCAATTAGCCTTTTTATAACATCTAGTTCCTGATCCTTACATATGGGTTCGGGTTTGGAAGCATATCATTGTTCGCTGGATTTGCGGCTCCACTCTCTCTACAACCTGGATTCAGCCAGAGGAGCCCAAAATCGAACGCCAACACCCAGCGTCTTCCAGGAGAATCTAGCCATGAGGTTCGCGTGGGCCGAAGGCTTCAGAACCTGATAAAAAGTCCAGCCGAGTGAGCGAGGGATAAAGCCTATCAGAAGCAAGACTTTGTATACAACCACAGACCACCTCCCGTAGTGTTTTTGATAAAACAACATGATGTTGTTGTGCAGTTCGGAGAAATATCTGAAATCCTGATTCACCTGCGCCACCGTCTGTCCCTGATAGTGTACCACCTGAACAGAATGAACATAATAGACTCGCCAATCTCGCTTCGCCATCCGGTAGCACAAATCCATATCGTTATAATAAATCGAAAAGCGTTCGTCAAACATCCCGATGCCGTCAAGGGCCTCTCGCCTTACAAGAAACACAGCTCCCGTGACATGGTCCACCTGCCGGGTCTCGTGGTACGGGAAAAAAGTCATTTCTCCACGGGCAAAGACACCTGAATCCGGAAAGAGCTTGTCCAAGAATACCATGTCGCAGAAGTGCGTCCATAGGGTAGGAAAACCCTTGACTGAACGCTGGAGAACACCGTTGGGGGATAATAGCATCGGTCCGCAAGCACCGGCGTCAAGGTGGCTGTCCAAGAAGTGCACCATTGCCGTAATGGCGCCCCGCCGCACAATCGTATCGGAATTCAGCAACAGGAGATACTTTCCTCCGGCCAGCCGCATTCCCTCATTGTTTGGTTGTGCGAATCCGCGGTTGATCTTGTTCTCGACCAATCGCACAATTGGAAACTGCACGCGGATCATTTCCACACTTCCGTCCGTGGAACCGTTGTCAATCACGATCACTTCAAGCTCTATTGCTCCTCCCTCACTGAACACCGATTCGAGGCAAGCCCGCAAGAGATCTCTGGTGTTCAGGTTTACGATAATGACCGAGACATCCACCATTAGAGTCTTCTCCGCATGAACGATTTCATATAGCTGAGAGAAACAGTCCGCCTTTTTTGCACCTCTCGTCGTTTCACCAACATTCTTGGGATCAGAGCAAGTCCTTCAAAAAAGCCATGCCACATTGCTCTACCCATTCCAGCCCTCATCAGACGATAGATACGACGCACGCGTGATGCCACAATGAGTGGAGTCTTGGTGAGCAACAGCATCAATGGATAATCTTTGATGTAATATGCCGTTAGATTTCGCTCTTGCATGCGAACGGGATAAGTGGCAAGCGCGTTTCCCGTGGCGCCACGTTTATGGTAGCAAATTGCTTCGGGAACATAGAGGGATTTATAACCGGCCAGTTGTGCGCGGAACGCGAGATCCACATCTTCAAAGTACGATATGAAATCCTCGTCAAACATACCAATTCTATTAAACACCTCTCCTCGGATTAATGCTGCACCAGCACACACGCCAAATACGTACTCTCGACTGCTGAACCTCCCATCGTCTGGCTCAGCATATCCTCTCGTATACGGTGAGCCCGCTATCGTAATACCATCGCCAGCGCCGTCTATGAATGAGCGATCAAAAAAGTTTAACATCTTACCTGCAACGCTGCCAAGCTCTTTCCTCTCGGCAAGAGCAGTCACCAGAACCTCCAGCCACGTTGGCGAGAGTTCAGTGTCATTGTTAAGGAGAGCCAAGAATTCACCTTTCGCAGCCAAAATACCACGATTCACGGCAACGGCAAAACCAGTGTTGTGATCCAGCTGAATGATCGAAACCCAAGGGTAACGTCTTTGAACAAATTCAACCGATCCGTCCGTCGATCCGTTATCCACCATTATCGTTTCCAGTGGGCGTAGTGTCTGTTGAGCAAGCGATCGCAGAGAATCCTCCAGGTGATCGAGACCGTTCCAATTCGGCATGATTATAGACACTGTCGGGAGTGCTGAGTGCATTTGATGTGATTGCGTTGGAAAAACCGATGTCGCACAGATACAACGTGTCAGCGAGGCTGCTTAATGAATGGTAGAGACTGAAGTCTATGTCGCAACTCCACAATTCTCCGATGGACAAAACGCAGGATCCTCACAATCCTACTATTATAGACCTCTCTGTAGTGTTCCATTGACATAAGACCAGACAGGTAAGCAACGTGATTATGTTCGAGCATGGAAAGGACATATGACTTCTGAGAGATTCTGAACTCTCTAAACTCGATCACAAATACATTGAGTGGCAGGACATAGGCCCAGAAACGAGCCCTTTCTGCTTGCAGCTGCTCGATGATTTTGTGCAGACCCTTAAATATGATGTGACTATCATGAAAACAAATAACACCTTTGTCAGCCAACACGGATTGGCAAAACCGAAAGTCCGAGACCACGGCCTGCTCGGTATGCTCACCATCAATGAAACAGATATTCGGTTTCTCTGCAATAACTGCCGGAGCAATATTAGAAGCATCATCGTCAATGCAAGTGATCTTCTTGACATCCTCCGCAGATACCTCAGTAAAGAGATTAAGCATCCGCTCCGTGGAATTTTCGGGATAGGTCTGAATATTTTCACGTTCATCCGGCGGGACCGTTATCCTCTTATCAATTGAATAGATTTTGAAACAGCGTGGATCACGGAGGTACGGCTGAATGCTACCTCCAGTATACGATCCGATTTCCAAATAGCAGAACGGACTAACTTGGTCGCGTACGGCCTTCTGAACTGCCAATAACGATCGCTTGTCCTCGAGATAGAGTTGCGTATAAACCGCATCGAATAGACTAGTATCCAGTGCAAGGACTCTGTCATCAAAACTCGTCATGGACCCAAAGTTTGCGTTATTGCAAAAGGCGTCTGAACTTTTCTGGAACGACATTTATAATAAACCCTTTGTCATCGGCGTCAAAAACATTAGTGAGAACTAGCATGGCGATGTACACCGCAAGAAATAACGACCCGACAACCACAAGAGTTGCAAGAATTCCGACCCTTGTATCAACAGAAAAGATGTCAACCATCAGGTGGTTCACAAACATGCCAACGATGATCGCAGGTGCAATGCTTACTAATGGCTTCAAAGTAACGGAAAAAATAGTGACAAGGAGAGTGGGCGTGAAACGCTTGCCAAACCGGTGGAGAAAAACAGTTCCACCGACAATCCCAGCTATAGCGGTGCCAATCACTGCACCAAAGTAACCAAGACTTATCACGAGCGCCGTCGAAAGGACAATATTAAGGCCTGACTGTAATAACGTCGCGTGCATCTGGTACCCCGGTTCACCTATTCCTTGCGCAACGAACGCAGGCACACCTGCCATTACACTGACGAAGTAGGCAAGAGAAAGTAGCCGGAGCGTGCTCGCTGCCTGTCCAAATCCTTCTCCAAGCCATACTGTTATTACCTCGTTGGCGAAAAATACAAGGAATAAGAACAAAGGAACAGAAAGAACAATCACATAACGGGTGCCACGGACAAGCGCTGCATGGATCCGTTCTGTATTGCGTTCGGCGTCGAGCTCTGACACTGCAGGAACGAGTGCCGAAAGTGCTGTTAATGGAAATGCACGGAGCCGCCCCAGTGGACGTGAACCAAAATCATACATTGAGACGGATGATAGACCCACAAATCTCGTTAGTAGAAGCTTGTCGAATTGGGATTGAACCAGCTCTGCAAATCTGCTGACCTGAAGCTGCATGCCGAACCGCAACAGCCGCTTCATCAACGTATGGTCGTATCGCGTCCAGCGCAGTGATACCTCCGGAAGACATTTCTTTGTCATCACTACAAGTGGCACAACGGACACAGCAGCAACAATCAGATCTGCCACAACCAACCCAGTCAAGCCTTTACCCCCTGCCAACGCCGCCGTGATAGCTACAAACTTCACCACGAGGGTGGCAGCCGTCAGCAAGCTCAACACGTCAGAACGCTGAATCCCATTGAGCACGCCAACAAACACTGATGCAATGCTCGCAACCCCGAAACCTACCAGCGAAAGCATAAAGACGTTTCGCGCGAGATCATATTTTTCTTGTGGGATGTGAAGGAGTGAAAAAAGGAATGGGAACACCAGGATTCCCAGACAAAGAATAATTAGTGAAACAGATATGTAGTAGAGAAAACCCTGGTGGATCACCTTGGTAACGTTCGCATAATCACGGAGAGAGACATACTCGGCAACGTACTTCGCGAAGGAAGTATTCAGGCCAAGATCCGCCAAGGCAAAGTACCCGGTAAGGGCGATGATGAGCGACCAGAGTCCGAACAATTCGATCCCCAAATAGTGCACAACCACAGGTAGGAGAAACAACATATAGAGGGCTGAAGCGCCATATCCAAGAAGGTTATAGAAGGCGTTATGGACGACAACCTTCGAAGAAGAAAGCTTCGTTTCCATTCACATCAACGGAAGAGATAACCTAGTGAAAAAAGGCCGACCACGCGCCTTCCTCTGTTTGTTATTGCCAGCCTAATTGCGAGTATCGGAAGCAGAACTGCAACAGCTTTCACGCCGAACTTATTAAAATAATATATCAAAATGTTGCGATACATTTCAAGGCGCAATTCTGGTCCAGCATGCCTAGTACTCACACTTCCGTGGTGAATGATTTCGGCGTCCCCGAGATAAACGATCTCCCAACTTGCTGACCAGATGCGCTTGAATAGATCAACGTCATTGTAGAGGATCGTATATTGCTCATCGAAGAGGCCAACGTGCTCCACGACCCCACGTCGAATCATCAAACATGTTGCAGCAGGTTGTTCAACGCGTTGAGTCTTGTGGAAGTCAAAGTCACTGATATTGTACTTCCGCGCGAACACGTGTAATGAGAGATAGGTCATCGCTCCATCCCACAACGTCGGGAACCGTTTACAGGATCCTTGTTCCGTTCTGTCAGGGTTCAGAAGTCGACAGCATACGGCGCCGACCGTGCAATGAGACCGCAAGTAATCCAACATCCTCTGTGGGCTGTTATCAATGATGACCGTATCGCTTCCAAGAAGGAGAACGTATTCTCCCTCTGATGCTCTGTAACCCTGATTCGTTGCTCGTGAATACCCAAGGTTGTTCGCATTCTTGATACATCTTACCGCAGGAAACTCCTTCTCGATCATGCCGGGACTTCCATCCTCCGACCCATTGTCAATCACGATAACCTCAAAGGGCATCTCCGGCTTATGTGCATAAATTGAAGTCAGGAGTGTTCGCACGAGGTCTCTGCTATTCCAGTTCGCAATTATGATCGACAAGACGATCCGACTACCCATAAAGATTGCTGAACAATTCCTAATTATCGTTGAGCGTATGAAACATGGCTCAGAGCAAAACTAGTTCCCCTTGGCTAAGTATGTCCGTATTGCGCGCACAATTCGAGCGGCAGATTTGCCCTCCCCGTAAGGATTGTGTGCACGACTCATTTTGTGATACACATCTTTCCTCCGCAACAGCAGCTCGACAGCGCGCACAATGGCTTTCTCGCGAGTACCTACGAGTCGTACTGTTCCCGCTTTAACACCTTCCGGTCGCTCGGTGTCTTCGCGCATTACGAGCACAGGTTTCCCAAGAGAAGGAGCTTCTTCTTGAACGCCGCCAGAATCAGTCAGAATCAAATAGCTCCGATCCATCAAGAAGACAAATGGCTTATACTCGAGAGGCTTGAGTAGGTGTACATTCGGCAAACCCATCAGAATTTTGTGGACGGGTTTTTGAACATTGGGGTTAAGATGAACCGGGTAGACGACTTCAACATTCGGGTACTTGGAAGCGATCGTGCGAATCGCCCGGCATATTTGCCTAAAACCTTCGCCGAAACTCTCACGGCGATGGCCGGTCACTAGTATCATTCGCTTGGAAGAATCAAGGAAGCGGAACATTTTCTCATAGACCGCACGCTCTCTCTTCACCTGCTTGTGAACGTGAAGAAGGGCGTCAATCACGCTATTTCCAGTGACGTACACGCTCTCAGGCCTAATCCCCTCCCGCAGCAGGTTCTTCCGCGACTGCTCGGTAGGGGCGAAATGCAGATCACAAACGTGTGTTGCCAAGACACGGTTAATCTCCTCGGGAAATGGACTGTGCTTGTTCCACGTCCGCAAGCCGGCTTCAACATGAGCGACCGGAATCCCTTCGTAGAATCCGGCAAGGGCAGCTGCAAACGTTGTTGTAGTGTCTCCCTGCACAAGGACGAGATCCGGTTTCTCCCGATGCAAAACAGTCTTCATTCTAGACAATACGCGACAAGTCACATCTTCAAGTGACTGTCCCTCCTGCATAACATTGAGATCATGATGAACCCTAAGATCAAAGAGTTTTAGTACTTGGTCCAGCATCTCGCGATGCTGAGCCGTTACGCACACACGAACTGCTACATCCCAATTAGATCGCTGTAATTCGAGTACCACCGGTGCCAACTTGATTGCCTCAGGACGTGTACCGAAAACGACCAACACTTTAGGTCTGGTTGTCATCCTCAGATTCTATCTAGCTCAAGACGTCATTCACTGTGGTCTGTGGGTCGAACTGATTCAAATAAGAAAATACTCTGATCGGGGGGAAACAGATTTCGGAAATGGCTTTCCCGGGCAACGGCTTGATTCCACGGATCCGTTCCTAAGATTGTTTGCGACACACCCATAGGTTATTCGAGCCGCCGAGTTGCCCCAGAGCCTCCATGGATTCGATCTGTTGGGCAAGAGAGAAATGCTTGTAAGGCCTTCTCATTAGTCATAAAGCGGACAGTTGTACGCTTCCACCGTTGCTGGGAGACCTCAAACCTTCTTGGCTCCTGTTGACCCCGCCATCGATGGCGCGGCGGCTTTGTCGACCTTGCGGAATCTGACCAAGCGAATGCGGCGTTGACTCTTCTTCACAATCGTAAAGCAGAGGTTTTCGTGCATGATTTCTTCATTCAGTTCCGGTATTCGACCAGTCAGCTTGTGCAGAAATCCACTCATCGTTTCATACTCGTCCATTTCAGGAACAGACACTTGGAATCGTTCATTGAAATTCTTTACAGAGATCCTGGCGTTGACCAGGAACGAACCGTCTGCTGCAGACTCCACATCCTTCAGTTCCTCATCATGCTCATCATGGATCTCACCAACAATCTCTTCAAGGATGTCTTCCATTGTGATGATGCCTTCAGTCCCGCCGAACTCGTCAACTACTAAAGCCATATGAAGCTTCTGTTGTTGCAATTCCCGCAGCAGCTGACTAATCTTTTTCGTTTCAGGAACGAAATATGCCGGACGAATTACGTCGTGTAGAAGGATAAGATCACGATGCTCCATGAGTCCCAGCAAATCCTTCGTGTAAACGACTCCAACAATGTTGTCAATCGTTTCACGATAGACAGGCATCCGGGAATATCCTTCTTCTAGCACAATCTTTATGATTTCTTCTCGGCGAGCCTTAATGTCCAGAGCCACAACATCAGGCCGGGGGATCATTACTTCTTTGGCTGTTGTGTCAGTGAATTCAAAGATGCTTTCAATTAGCTCATGTTCGGTCTTGTCGATCACTCCGGTTTTCGTTCCCTCCTCCAACATCAACTTAAACTCCTCTTCAGAGATTCTCGACTCCGTAAATGTGGTCCGATCCTTAAAAAGCGCAAGAAAAATATTGCTAGTAAATGTGAGTAGCTTTACCGGGTACCGGAACAAGGTGGAAAGGAACAGCACCGGGGATGCTACGCGAAGGGCCACATCTTCTGCAAGCCGGAGAGCAAGGGACTTCGGAACGAGCTCTCCAAAGACCACCACGAGAAAGCTGATGCTTAAGACAATGATACCAAGTGAAATCCAGTTGCGACCTTCGCTGACCCAGCGGGTTTGGCTTTCTTGCAAGGTAGGGGCCAAATGCTGAAAGCCCACAATACCTCCAAGCCCAGATGCCAGGCTAAGCGAAACAATGACTCCAACGTGGATTGTGGCAAGGAACTGTTCTGGATTGGTCTGAAAGTTTGAGACAATTGATGCTTTCTTGTTCCCTCCGTCGGCCAACTCTCGCATCCTGCTTTTTCGAGTGGAGAGAACAGCTACTTCACTGGCAGAGAAGAAACCAATTAGGATTATTAAGAGGATGACACCTATAACTTCGATCCAGAGTGGATCCATTCAGGCGGGAAAACCTCGATAATGATACAGAATTCAGACCTTCTCAAGCAATTAACCAATTTTTGAAATGAATTCCAAACGGGACAGTTGGGGGGAAGGCGATAAAATTACAGAAAATAAATGTATCCAAGACAGTGTATGTGGGAGCCACACTTGTGATCCATCGGCCCGCTAACGTTGCAATCGTTCAGCGAGCTCTACGCAGGAACTCAAGTCGAGGTTTCAGTCGATCAGTCGACATGAGAAGCTTTTCCTTTCCGTAGATGGCATCCTCAGGATTGGTGAAGACCAATTCATACTCGTCGCTCATCACGATTGCCTCTTCAGGGCATGCTTCTTCACAAAAACCACAAAAGATACACCGCAGCATGTTGATCTCAAACTTCACGGGGTACCGCTCTTTTTCAAGATCAGTTTCACCTCCCTGAACCTCGATAGCAAGGGCCGGGCAGACACGGGCACATAATCCGCATGCTACGCAGCGTTCAGTTCCGTCTTCCTCCACCAACACGGGTCTTCCACGAAACGAGGAGGGAGGATTCCAACGTTCCTCCGGATATTGTCGGGTGAATTTCGGTCGGAAGATTTGCCTCAACGTCAAGATCATCCCGTTAACGATCGCCGGAATGTATGACCGTTGCCAGATCGAAAGATCTTTCCGTCGAACTTGCCTGGTCGTTTCTCCATTCTGCATTATCTGACTCCCTCCCACCTCAAAATAATCTTGCCTCCATAATTTGTAGGTGCTGACGTGAAATCATGCAAACAGTATCAAGCCGGCTCCAGTGACGACGAGATTGAGGATGGCTAATGGTAACATAACTTTCCACCCTAAGTTCATCAGTTGGTCGTACCGGAACCGTGGAATAGTCCATCGAATCCAAATGTAGAAGAACAAGACTGCTACCACTTTTGCAATGAAGGTTATGACTTTAGCAATACTAGCCAAGATCGGTGAAAGGCCCAACGCTTCGAGAAACGGGAATTGCCAACCTCCAAGGAAGAGAGTGACTATCAGTGCACTTGAGGTGATCATGTTCGCGTACTCGGCAAGGAAAAAAGACCCAAACTTCATGCCGCTATATTCAGTGTGGTAACCGCCTACGAGCTCAGGCTCAGCCTCTGGGAGGTCAAAGGGCAGACGGTTCGTCTCGGCAAACGATGCTACCACAAAGGTAATGAATCCAATGGGCGTGAGAAAAGCATTCCAGGCAAAGCCTGATTGAAGTTCCACAATTTTGTCGAGTTGAAGTGTTCCAGCGATCATAATAACGCCAACAACCGAAAGTCCCAACGAAAGCTCGTAGCTGATCAATTGCGCTGATGATCGCAACCCTCCGAGGAGAGAATACTTGTTATTGGACGACCACCCGGCCAGGGTTATACCATACACACCAAGCGATGTGAGCGCCAAGATGTAGAGAACGCCAATATTCACGTCTGCGATCATCAATTGAATTTCTCTCCCAAATAGATTAATAGTGTCACCAAACGGTATGACGGCAAACGTTACAAGAGCCACCGAGATGGAGATGACTGGGGCAAGAGTATGAAGGAACCTGTTCGCCTTTGCCGGAACGATTTCTTCCTTGATAAGAAGTTTTAGCACATCAGCTTGGGCCTGGAGCAGACCCCATGGACCTACTCTGTTCGGCCCTATACGATTCTGGATAAATGCACTGATCCTTCTTTCGGCATAGACCAGATTGGCTACAACCGTCAGCATGACAATCATAACAATGGCTATCTTGATTACTGAAATTATCAAGAACTCCAAGAGTCAGTGTCCCTTCTCGGCAGAATTTCGTTCATGGACTTGTCATACGGGCAAGATCAGAAGATGCCTCCTGTCTCATTCTCAGCATCATCCCCCTATTACCGATTTTCTGATACGACATACCTTTGAAGCTTTCAACTGTTGAAGAAATCTCGCTAAATACATCCTCAGCTGTGTTATACCTGAACTTCGCTCCCATCAAACTGGCTACTCCCGCAACGATTTTCCAATGTGGCCGCGCGTCCAGTTTTGGCCCTTTTGCCCATCGGTCAGACTGTGACCCAAATTTGTCAAGACGACTCATCGCAAATCCATCAAGGGAACGATCCAGCTCCAGCACTGTAACGGACGGCCTGATGCGTTGTACTCTACCTTCGAAGTTAGTAAAAGTGCCGTTTTTTTCAGCATAGGTCGCTGATGGCAGTGTGACGTCTGCAAGCCTCGTAGTTTCGTTTTCGAATGACGAGTTCACAACAAGAAATTCCAAACTCTCTAGCACTCGAGCGACAACAGGGTCGATAGCAATATTGTCCTCGAGAACGAACAACGCTTTGATTTGCCCTTCATTGATTGCCTTCATGATACCATCGAACGATAGTCCCTTCTCCTTTGGACGGATACCAACTTCCCTTGCACCATAGCTGTTCGGCGTCTTGTCAGCTCGAAGAAGAATATCATCTTCATCTCCCTCTTTGACTTGAGGCAAGAAATCAATGTGTGTCGTTCCCAATACTTCGGTCGCGAATTTTCTGAACACGTAATTATCTTCATTTGTTGCATGCGCTGAACCAACTGCGGCTATTTCGAACCTCTTAAACGTCTTGAGCTCCGATGCGACATAAGCTAAAGCTTGGTCCCAACCAACTTCCACGGGTTCCTCTTCCTTCCTAGCACGCGGCGCCTTAATCCGATCTTTGTTGTTCACGTGTTTGAACGTGTTGAGCCGACCGTAATCGCACATCCAGTACTCGTTCACTTCTGCATTATAGCGTGGGGTTTGGCGAAGTATTTCATTGTTTCTAACCCAAGAGTACATATTGCATCCACGCGCGCATCCTGGACAAATCGTCTCAGTGGCTGACATTTCCCAGACTCGCGCCTTGAAACGAAAATCACGACTTGTCAAAGCGCCCACGGGACAGATGTCGATGGTGTTCATCGAGTAAGGATTGTCGAGCACTTCTCCGGGGAAGGTAGTCAGCTCAACATGATCTCCGCGCTCCGTGAAGGTCAGTTGAGGTTTTCCTGCAATTTCGTCGCAGAAGCGAATACAGCGAGAGCACATGATGCACCGTTCCATATCGAGCAAAACGCGAGGTCCGAGCTCAACTCTCTTAAGCTTGTGGATCTTGGTTTCATCAAACCGACTAGAACCTGCACTGTAATTGTACGCATAATCTTGAAGTTTGCATTCACCGGCCTCGTCGCAGATGGGACAATCAAGTGGATGATTGATTAGTAGGAATTCCATTACGGCTTCCCGTGCATTTACCACTTTTGGATTTGCGGTGTGGACAACCATCCCATCGGCCACCCTGGTCGAACATGCGATTACCAGCTTCGGGAGCTTTTCCACCTCGACGAGACAAATGCGACAATTCCCCGCGACAGAGAGCTTTGGGTGCCAACAGAAGTGGGGGATCTCGATTCCGTTGTCGCGAGCTGCCTCAATGATCGTCCGCTGGTTGTCTACCTCGAATTGTTTGCCATCAATAGTTATCGTTACCATACCAACTCAGTGCACTTCGACCGGTTCATGATGTCACAGACTCGGCCCTTATGTAGTTTTCGTGAAACTCTTTTAGCTTTACGACGAGCTGTCCGATTTCATCGTGAGAGGGTAAGAATGTTATTCTAAAGTGAAGAGTTCCAGGAAGTTGACCAAACCCTGAACCTGGAACGACGCAGATTCCTGTCTCTTCGAGCAATGCCAGACAATAGTCGAAGTCTCGCTTCGACTCATATGCAAGACGCTCCTCAGGGTTCATTGTTGCAACATCTATATCCTTTTCCGGAGGCAGCCTGAACCTCACGAATGCATATAGCGCCCCTTGAGGCATATTTAAGGACATACCTTCGATTTGATTGATTCCGCTTCCGAGAATCTCTGTTTTAGATTTCAAGGAACTCAAAATAGCATCTCTTTCGCCAATGTATGTCTCGTAGCTTTCGTCGCCTGGAGTCGGTGGAGAAACCATCAAATAGACAGCAATCTGCCCAGCGACATTTGAACAAAGATTAATTGATTGCAGCTTCACAAATTCGGACATGACTTCATCAGATATATTCCTCAACTCAAGATACCCACCACGATGACCACACTCGCCGAGAAACCCTTTGGACACAGAATGCAGGCTAAAAAGAGGGATTTCGGCCGCCTTCAAATCATGCATTGCCTTTGCGAACGATAAGAACTTTCGGTTCTTGTCGTAGATGTTCTCTTGGTAAACTTCATCAGCAAGAATAGAAAGATGGTGTTTCTCGGCAAAGCCAATGATCATTCTTATGTTGTCGTTTGTCAGGACAGAGCCAGTTGGATTTCCAGGATTGATAACAACAATGGCAACAGGCCGCACGCCTTCAGATCTAGCCTTGTTGATGCTTTGAGTCAGTATTTCTTCATTTAGCTGCCAAGAACTCTCCTCATCGACATAATAGCGTATTTCCTTCCCTCCAAACAGAGTGATACTTGCACTATAGAGCGGATATTGAGGGACTGGAATCATGAACCCGGCATTCGGACTTTGCAGCAAAGCAAGCAAGACTGCCTGCACTCCTTTACTAGCACCGTCGGTCAAGATGATCCTATCCTTATTCGCTGGAATCTCATCGCGCTTCCGAATAAACTCTGCAACGGCCTCTCTGATAAAAGGTATCCCGGTGCTCTGGGTATATGCTCCAATTCCGTCTGGATGTCGCGCAAGGATGATTTTTGCCCTTTCAATGATGTCCCTCGGGTACAATTTCATGGTAGCAGGACTTCGCAACAATTCGGGGTATTCCAGAAGGCTCAAGGTCTGACGCAGATAGCTCAGGGGTCGTTGATTGAATGCTTGAGGATTCCCAATGTTGCAATAAATTATCTTCTGACCTTGTTCTTCAAGTTGTTGAGCTCTTGTGACTATGGGTCCTCGGACTGCGTATTGCGCCTGTAGTAGATTTTCGTTCAGAGACCGTTTAGTGATCATAAAGAAATTTCAATGACTCCCTTGCACGAAGTGCAATAGAATCCCCCGATAGAGCACATATACAAGTGAAGATTCGTAACGTCTCCGAAGTATCAAGAAGGACGGATCACAACTGTGGTAAATCTATCCTTCTCAAACAAATCGTTTGCTACGCGATGGATCGCTTCTGGCGTAACTGCTTGGACTTTCGCCAGAATGGAGTCGAGTGAATTGTACGAATCGAAGTAGAGCTCACCGCTACCGACGCGCATCATTCGACCAGACATGTTTTCAAGACTAAGCATCATCATTCCTTTGATTTGCGATTTTGTTCGTGCTAACTCTGCTCGGGAAACAGGTCTGCTCTTAAGCTTGGAGAACTCTTCATGCATCAGCTCAATAGAATCATTCACTTTGTTTTTGTCCGTACCGATATATGCGCCAAACACCCCCGTATCGCTTAGCGTATTCACAAACGAATAAACCGAGTACGCGAGGCCATACTTCTCTCGCAATGTCTGATAGAGCCTGGAGCTCATTCCTTCTCCGAGTAGCGCATTCATCACCAGCAGCGGGTACTTGTCCTTATGCTTGATGCCATATGCCACCGTTCCAAGACAAATGTGTGCCTGGTTAATCTGCCTAGCATACTCCTTGAACGAACGATTCACCATTCGAACTGGAACCTTCACGCGCTTCATCCGTGAGTCGGTAACCTGTAAACGTTTGAGGTATCTGTCAACTAGCGACACTAATTGTCGGTGATTAACATTACCTGCCGCGGCAACAACAATTCTAGTCGGCAAGTAGTGAGTTTTGATGTGCTCCCTTAGGTTTTCTCTCTTAAACCGACGCAGGTTCTCTTCTGTCCCAATAATAGGAAATCCCATTGAATGACTAGGAAATAGCTCTTTCTCGAAATAGTCATGGATGATATCCTCAGGATTGTCTTCGGCATTCTTCAGTTCCTCTATGACTACGCGTTTTTCTTTCTCCAGTTCTTCTTCCTTGAATGTTGCGTTCTGGATCAGATCCGTAAGAACGTCCATTGCTTTCGGAAGATGCTCATCAAGCACTCGCGCATAAAAACAGGTGTGCTCTTTCGTAGTAAAAGCATTGAGGTAGCCACCCAGTGATTCAAGACTCTGAGCGATTTCTCTTACGTTGCGATTCTTCGTCCCTTTGAAGACCATATGCTCCAGGAAGTGGCTGATCCCGTTTTGACTCTTTTCCTCGTCACGGGAGCCGACGTTCGCCCAAATACCCACCGAGACTGAGTGTACATATGGGATGGTCTCGCTGACGACTCTAATTCCCGAGTCTAGCCGTGTTTTGTGATATATGGTTTTCTTGGTTTGTTCGTGATCTCTATTTGTCATCTGATTCGTTTTCAGCACGGATACTCACTAGAACACTCCGGTTTACATTACAACTTAGAAAAAATATATCCAAATTGTGCTCGATAGTCAAGAAACCAACATATCACTCGATGTACTCACCCTAACCGAATAAGAGAGCGAACCACAAATTGCTGAATCATACAAACATTTAGAACAGACAGAAGAAGTTAGTCTTGCACAAAGATGGTTATACGCGAATCGGATTTGCATTAGGATCCTTTTTTGTATAAGTTTTTTTGCTACGACTACTCAACCATAGCTGCCCTACTCAATGCTTCCCGAAACGCTTCTTGCTTTTGCCAGCATTTACGCTATCGTAATTTTAGTTTTTGCAATCGCTGTCTCTGCTGCACAATACCCGTCTGATACAAGAATCCAACCGACGGTCTCCATTGTTATTGCGGCCAGAAACGAAGAGGAAAACATTGAGCGCTGCCTGAGTTCAGTCACAGAGCTTTCTTATCCTACACATTTGCTGGAGGTTATAGTCGTAGATGATCGCTCAACTGACAAGACTCAGGCTATTGTTTCGGAGTTTTCGAAGAATTATCCATATATAAATCTTTTGGTCTCGTCTCCTCCAGTTGGTCACCTTCGAGGAAAAGTGAACGCAGTGACCCAAGGAATAGAACTCTCTAAAGGCGAGATCCTTTTCTTCACGGATGCGGACTGCGTAGTGCCAAAAGGGTGGCTGAGAGAAACCGTTAAGTATTACACGGACGAAAGCGTTGGGATCGTCGCAGGATTCACTTCACTCAGAGCAAACAACTGGTTTGAATGTATACAAGCTCTCGATTGGTTTATCTTGTTCTCGATTGCAGCGGCAACTATCAAGTTGCACTTCCCTGTGACGGCCGTGGGCAATAACCTCTCTGTTCGCAGAAAAGCGTACGATCAGGTTGGGGGATACCGAAATCTCCCGTTTAGTGTCACCGAAGATTATGCATTATTTCATGCCATAATTTCTAGGACAAAATTTACCGCAAGATTTCCATTAGATACGACGACGCTCGTTGAAAGCGGTGCGTGTAAGTCGTGGAAGGAATTGTATGTTCAGAGGAAAAGATGGTTTAGGGGGGGACGTGATATGGATTCCAAGAGGTTAGTTGTATTCGGCGTGCTTTACGCCTTTCATCTGTTTATGCTAGTGTCTCTTGTGATCCTTCGATCTCCGGTTGTTTGGTTGGCTTTACTTCTGAAAGTGGCTGTGGACTTTCTCCTCGCCGTGCCAGCATTGAACACATTCCGCCGTTGGAACCTGGTCAAATACTTCCTGCAGTTTCAACTATATTATATTTTCTATGTGCTGGCATTTCCCATAATCACTATCTTCGGGAAAGAGGTTGTGTGGAAGGAGCGAACCTTTAAGAGAGAAGACCAAGTAAATAAAAAAGCCCCCTAAGAACTAGAGGGCTACACACCTAATGAGGAATGTCGCTCTGGTCAGGCTCTTGTTCTTGCGCTCGCAATTCCAAGGCGTTTTAGCTTGTACCTAAATGTTTGCTCTGTCATTCCTAGAAACTGGGCTGCTTTGGACTGATTAAACCCAAACCGGTTCAAAGCCCGCTCGATTATCCCCTTCTCGATGACGTCAAGAGATTTGTCAAGCATAAACTCCTGACCCCCCATAATATTGTTAATCATTTTGACGACTTCTGTCTTCTCGTCCACCAACTCTGGAGGCAGCATAAATCGACCTTCAGTCGAGAAGAGTACACACTTGTCAACAACGGCCTTTAACTCACGAATGTTTTCCCGCCACGGTTGGCGAACAAGGACATCAATAGCGTTAATATCTACAACCAGATCAGCCATTCCCAATTCTTTGCTAATTTCGCCAGCAAAGTGTTTTACCAGCAAAGGAATGTCTTCCGGCCGCTGACGGAGTGGAGGAATCACTATCTTCTCGAATTCCGCGACCTTTCCGTATAAATCTTCTAGCAATTTCCTTTTCTCCACAAGCTCACTCGGTTCGGCCTTCATTGTAATAATCAATCGAATGTCAACACTCTCGTTGACATCGCCTCCCATCCTGCGAGTTTTTCGTTCGTTCAAGAAGTTCAATATCTTCAACTGATTACGGAAACTAGCCTCTTCAATTTCTTCAATAAGGACTGTTCCGCCATTTGCCTGCTCGAACAGGCCTCGCTTCGACGTGTATGGGAGACCTCCTACACCCCGGTCGAATCCAAACAAAACAGCCTCTAGTTCGCGATCGTCAACAACCGAGAGGTTAATTGACATGAATGGCTTATCGCCGCCAATGTTACTCCTGAAAAAGATATTCTTGGCAACAGCACCCTTTCCTATGCCAGCCTCGCCAACAATGACCACATCTTTCCTGGTTTTGGCAAGCTGGGCGATCTGCTTCTTCAACTGCTCAACAACTTTGCTTTTGCCAGCAATCGGATACTCGAGTGCCGCACTCTGGATTTTTCCTTCGCCTTGGTGTGTCTTAGTTTCCATGTCGTGTTCCTGGGGGATTGTTAATATATTTTCTACCAAGCACTTTCCGGTTTCCTTCTAAAATACACATTCCTTCATGTTTTACTGTGTCCTGAATCATCTACTTCCGTGAAGGATCCACGAACATTCTCCCGAACAGCGTTTTTCGGTCGAAGAATTGGGCGATAACCAGGTTGTCGAGAGCATCCCTCCAGCGAGTTATTCCATTTGGACTAGCCAGAATCTCCTGTTCATAGAATTCACCCTTTACCGAATTGATAAACTTGAGTCGAAGGCTGAAGAAAATGACAATAAACGAAAGAACTACAATTGAAACGGCTTGACCCATGCTTGCTATCTCATAG
>JAPUKJ010000167.1 GCA_027295705.1 Ignavibacteria bacterium
CATAGTGAGTGGTCTATTAGCAGAAGCGGCAATTGTTATACCTGAAGTTGCGCATGAGCATTTGGAGATCCATGAGCAGTTGGCCTTTGTTGCCGCTGGAACTTTTGGTGTTTTAATTCTTTGGAGGATTGCTTGCAGAACGAAGCTGCCTCCTCGTTATAAGGCAGTCTACCTGGGTCTCTTTGCTGTTGGAGTGGTTGTAATCTGGATGGGAGCATGGTATGGAGGAGAGATGGTTTACAGATATGGCGTCGGGGTTTCTAAGATACGCTAGAGTACCCAAATACTCTTGAGTTCTGAAATTGGGTGTCGGTCACTGCTTGATTTCTTCGTAGGCTGGCGGTTCAAATGACCTCTAAAGTACCTCTAGATCGTCCCAATAAGTAGTTATTAAGAAGAAGATTAGAGCCGCCTTTGATAATTTAAGATGAAGCGGTAAAATGAGTGGCCTATAGAAAACCTTCGTCAGGCCAAACCTTGATCGGAAAATCCAATCTGATCAGGTCTTTTCATTCGTGCCTCCTGTGTCCTCCTGACGATGGTTACCAGAAATCCAACGACTAAGATGATTACTCCCGTCCAGACGAGGTTAATGTACGGTTTAATACTAGCTTCAACGACTAGAATGTCTTTCTGGGAATCTTGCGTTGGCAGAGAAGCGAGGTCCACGATGGCTATTTCCACTGCTGAGTTCTCTTTTGCTTCCCTATCCGGGCGCATGCCTACAATGGTGAGCTCATAGCTATCGTAGTGTGCCGGGACATGAGTTACCTCACGTCCATTTATTATTTTATAAGGAGTGACGAGTTCGGATTTCTTCCCGTACTCCTTGACATTGAGCCTGGCACCGATCTTCACTTCCCTGCCTTCTAGCATAGCAGCTTTCTCAAAAACGGGAAAATCGAAGTCGACAAACGTGACCTCTAGCGTGCCGATTTTCTTGGTTTCCCCCCTTTTCAATTGAGCCGTCTTTGTCGTCGGCGTGATCCCCTCACCCGCTTTTTCCAGAGAAAGCGGGGCGATGTAGAAATCCTTGGTGATAAGATTCACAATGTCGGGATTTCGCATCAAACCTTTGGTGTATTCGCTATAGTACATGATCGGGGAAACTACATGGTGGAGTCCATCCTTTTCAATATGGACATTGAAAGCAAACTTTTCATTGTCAATCGGAGCGTAACCGGCGTATGTGAGCTTATAGCCTAAAACCTCCGTAGTTTCTCCTTCCGCTAGTGAGACAGTTTGTTTGTCGTCGTATACTGAGGAGAAGACAAAACCCACAAACATAAATGCAATTCCAATGTGTGCGATCGATCCGCCTGCATATTTTGGGTTTCCCCTGAAGATCCGAATCCCAACTTGAATGTTTGCAAACAGTGAAAATGTAGCCGCTAGCACGAAAACTGCAACCAAGATCTGGCCTAATCCAACGAATGAAAGCCCGACCGTACACACTAACGCAAGCGAGCTTGGCCAAATTAAGCTCTTAAAGAAATCTGCTTTCTTCGATCTGGTCCACCAGAGGAGCTGGCCTATCCCTGACAACAATCCAATGGCAATGCCAAGCGGGAGTGTAGTGGTGATATAGTACGAAATATCGACGGCGGTGACTTTACCATATAGAATTCCAGTGATAATCGGGGAAGATGTCCCTACGATGATAAATATGGCCGCGAACACAAGGGCGGAAGATCCAAGAAACAGCGCAAATTCGCGGGACATGTAATCATGCTGGACTGCAACCTTTGGCATTTCTTTCATGCGTTTCAACATCAGGCCGAATCCAAGAACGGCGAAAAGCACGATCATACCGATGAGGAGCCAGTACGCCCACATTCCGGGATCAACAAATGAATGTACCGACGTGTCGCCCAAAACACCACTGCGGGTTAAAAATGTTGCGTAGAGAACAAAGAGAAAACACAGCATGGACAAGACGAGATTCGTTCTGACAAATGCTCCGCTCTTGCGCTGAGAGAGGAAGGTGTGAATTGCACCTATTGAGAAAAGCCATGGTACCAAAGAAGAGTTTTCAACAGGATCCCAGCCCCAGTAGCCACCCCATCCGAGCGTTTCATATGCCCAATAGCCTCCCATCATAATCCCAACTCCGAGAATCATTGCCCCATACACAAGCCACGGAGTCGCAGGACGAATCCAGTTACGATAATCACGTTTCATCAACGCTGCCACGGCAAATGCGTATGGAACACCCATGGCAGAGAACCCGCTGAAGAGGATCTGGGGGTGGATAACCATCCAATAATTCTGCAAGAGCGGATTGAGCCCCCTGCCGTTTGCCGGAACAAAACCGACATTAACTTCTCCAGGCCATGACTCCCAAATGTAGCTGAAAGGATTTTTCACAATGAGCATAAGGAGCAACATTAGCTCAATCAGGCCAAAGACCGTCATCACCTGAGGCTCGTATCCCGTCTTGGAGGAATACTGTATTAGAAAAACGCCGATCAACGCAGTGAACAGAGCCCATAGCATAAAGCTCCCTTCCTGGCCAGCGTAAAATGTTGACATCAGCAAGGGGGTTGAGAGCGTGGTAGCGCTGTAGCTCCAAACATACGTGTACTGGAATTGATGAGTGAGAATGAGGTACATCAGGACGGCCGCTGTCACCATGACAGTAACAACGGTGACGTGAAAGAACATTCGTCCGTATTTCAAGAACTTCCCGTTACCAGTTCGGTGGGTCTGAAAAAAACAGAGGATCGATAGGAGGCAACTAACGAATGCTACCTTGATGAGGATTGCACCAATCATCCAAAACCTATTTACAATGAACAGAAGTTCTCGATTACACGCTTTTCTTTATCTCGTCGGCCCGGGCCTCATACTTGGACGGACATTTCGTCAAAACCTCGGTAGCGTGGAAGTATCCCTCTTCCATGTACCGACCCTTTACAACAAC